>JACUUW010000225.1 GCA_014859075.1 Desulforudis sp. | reverse complement strand
TTCTCCGTAAAAGGAGAATTCACGCTCCTTGCGCAGCCACTTTGAAATCCGGGCGAGATCCGGGACTTGGGCCGCCACTTTTGGGGGAAGCCGGTCCCGATAATCGACCAAAAGACCGCCGACATCATGGTGCTTGGGGGGTTCGATTCCTACCTGCCGGAGGATGCCCTTAAGGGCGAGTTCCACCAGTTCCTGGGCTTCGCGCACTACGTCTGAGTATGCTTCCTCACGGTGAAGCAAATCGATGACTTTCAAGCGTTTAGTAGCCTTGAGCAGGTAGCTTTGAGCCAGCGTGGTATTTGTCATATCCTGAACGTCTCCCCGATACGGTAATCCTTTTTGAGCACCCAATGCCACGCATTACCCCGCCAAATTCTCCGGGCGCCCAGCCTGGCCATCCGTTTTCGAAAACGCTCCAAAAATCCAGCGAAGAAGCCCTCCAGGTCATACATCACGCGGGCGTCCTCAAGCATGTCCAAGAAGAGGAGGCTGCCCTGGTTCACCTCGTCCCGGGTTTTGATAACCGGGGAGAGAGACGTCTGTATGCCTTCATTGGCGGCGCTTCGTATCCGGGGCTCTACGAGGTCTTCCAAGGCTTCAAATTCAGACATTCGCTTCATCCTGCCGTTTGGCAAGCCCTCAATGACTAACAAGAGATCAATATCCGAATCAGGGCGAGGGGTACCCCGGCCCACAGAACCAAACACGGCAACGGTGACCAGGCGATCGCCATAGACTTTTTCGGCCGCTTTCAGGATTTCGAAAAGCAGACTGTCGAAACTTCTTCTTAGCTCCACAGGCGTCCACCTCCAGTGCGTCGCGCACACCAGGACAGGAATTAATTACATTTATTGTAGCTTGGTTGCAGCGCCATTGTCTAGGTTGAATGTTGGGCCATAGGATCTTTGGGCCATACGACTCGCACCGCTTCAGCCCGCTTCCATTTAAGGTGCGGCCGCCTGGAGAACGTGGCGGCGCAGGCCCGCCGTCTCCCTGACCGCCGTGATGTGTCCCTTTTCCCACACCGTCAGGCACTCGTCTTCGTAATGCTGCTTTTCACTGTCGAAGTGAATCAGGCCGTCGTAGCGGGCCAGCAGGGGGTGCACATTCCGCTCCGTTCTCCGCGCGTAGGCGGGGTCGAAGTTCAGGGCCTCGCGAACGGAGATCGCCTGCTCGCCGATAAGCGTTGCCGTGAGCTTTCGGCCCGCCCCGTCCCCGCCAACATCGGGATGTAGGCGTCGGCGGTATTGAAGTAGGCCCGGTGGAGGTTGGTCACAAACCCGCCCATGCTGAGGCCCGTCACGATAATCCGGCGGTTATCCGCCTCCCGTAGGCGCGCCAGCAATCCTTCGGTCAGCTTGATAAAGGCGGCGAACATCACCGTCACGTTCGAGGCCTCTCTAACGGCCGCCAAGAACTGTCGGTGGCTCTGGTTAAAGGGCGCCCGCAGCACAATCAGGTTCGCCGGAACCGCGATCTTTTTCAGGGGGAAGACCTGGTCGAATCCCCCGTCAAAAGGTTGTTCGAACATACCGTGATGGTAAATCACAGTGGGATGGCCCGTGCCTTTCCACTGCGCCACCCGGAAGGCTGGATCGAGGTCAACGGCCCGGCTCCGGGCTTTCACTTCGAAATATCCTTCTCCGCCGAACTCGGGGAGTTCCAGCTCAACTCCGTGCAGGTGTTCCTCAAAGCCAAGGCTCTCGCTGCTCTCTCTAAAGAACTTGCGCCCCCGTACGAAGAAACGGTTAAACGCCGCCACAGCCAACTCGTCCACAAGCCCATGGATGTTCCGCCTCGTCCCCGTCGTCATATCAGTCGCCCCCGTGCTCGTTCGTTTCTATTCTGCTACGAAACAGGGCCGTTGACACCGGAATGGACCCTCGAAACCCTGCGCCAAAAGCCGCGCTAGAACCCCGGCCCTCTCCCCGACAGGCAGATAAACGGCGCCAAGGGCGTGCGCGTTGTCGGCTCCATTGAGACCGGCCAGGAACTGCTGCAGCGCTACCCCTGCGACGACGTGTTCGTGGGCCTGACCGGCAACTGGATCAGCCAGGAGTACGCGCTGGCCACCGGCGGGGTGGACCTGTTCGCCATGGACATGAACTGCTCCCTGCCCAACCTGCGGGAATACGCCGACCGGTACGGGGTCACCCTGGTTTCGGTGTCCCGGCTGGTGAACATCCCGGGCGTCCCGCGGCACATCGACTACGAACCCGAAAAGGCCGCCGCGCAGGCGCTGGAGCTGGTGGACCTGGCCGTGGAAAACTTCAAGCGGCGCAAGGACCGCCCGGCGGTGCGCGGCCTTAAGACCCAGTCGGTCCTGACCGGGTTTTCCACCGAGGCCGTCCTGGGCGCCTTGGGCGGCAGCCTGGAGCCCCTGCTGAACGTGATCAAAAAGGGGAGCATCCGCGGCGTGGCCGCCCTGGTGAGCTGCACCAGCCTGAAGAACGGCCCGCACGACGCCCTGAACGTTCAGGTGGCCCGGGAACTGATCAAAAGGGACATCCTGGTGCTTTCGGCCGGCTGCGGCAACGCCGCCTGCCAGGTGGCCGGGCTGGCCGCGCCCGAAGCGCGCGAACTGGCCGGCGAAGGCCTCAAGGCGGTCTGCGCCGCCCTCGGAATTCCGCCGGTGCTGTCCTTCGGCACCTGCACCGACACCGGCCGGCTGGTGCTGTTGGTGACGGCGGTGGCCGACGCCCTGGGCGTGGACCCGTCCCAGCTGCCGGTGGCGGTGACCGCCCCCGAGTACATG
>JACUUW010000224.1 GCA_014859075.1 Desulforudis sp. | reverse complement strand
TATGCGGCCCGGTGGCCAGTCCAGTCTGCCCCATCTCCCCGATCACATCGCCGGCGCTTACCTCGTCTCCGGGTCTGACGCCGAAGCTCCTCAGGTGGGCGTACAGCGTGGAGTACTCCCCGTGGTTGACGAGAACGGTCTTCCCGTATCCGCTCAAGGTCGTCGCGTACACCACCACCCCGTTTGCGGCGGCGCACACCGGCGTCCCCTCGGAATTCGCGATGTCGATCCCGGTATGAAACCTGTTGGCTCCGAGAATCGGATGCGTTCGCCAGCCGTATCCGGAGCTGATCCGCCCGGTGGTGGGCCATGTTACCGGCCCCATGGGGCCGTTGTAGATCTCAAGGTGCGCGATGTCCATTCTGAAGTCGGCGGGGGTGCCAAACTCATAGTAAAACTCGGGGTCCATGTTCACCGCCAGTTCGAGCACGAGTTCGGTGTCTATCTTCCGCGTCAGACCGCGCTCCGCCAGGAGCTCCCGGATTTCAGCGTAGTACGGTCCCTCTCTGCCGACCGAGGCCAGCTCCGGAACGACGATCTTCAAATAGCTGTCCTCCGTTTTCTCCTCGATGACCTTTTCCCGCCAACCGTACTCGAACCGGGCTTCGTAGGCGTCGGCCCGGCGAAGAAGCCTGACCGGATGTCTGTACTCTCTGGTGTAGGTTTCGCAATCGCCCTCGTCGTCGCATTCGGTCCAGGTATGATAGTAGTAGAGTTCAAAGCTCTTCCACTCCAATTCAGGTTCGAGGGCGCCGAAGTGTTTCTCCGACCGGGGTTCCCTCTCCGGCAGCCCGGTGATCACCGGGTCTCCGAGGACCCTGTCCAAACCGGCGAGAACCGCCCAGGGGGGAGCGTGCGCCTTGGCCTGGTCCTGTTCGGAGACGACGTTCGCTCCTTTCTCCGCGCCGGCCTTCATGTAGGCGCCCCACACCTGCCCCACCGTGGCCTGATGGTCGGCCGCGTTGCCGGATAAATACTTGACCCTTTCGGACTCCAGGGACTCCTGACTTTGAAACCGTTCCAGAAAGTCCTGGTTGAGTTTCATGTAGTGTCGGTACAAGGCGATGTCGTCTTCCATGGTCCAGGTGTCCTGTTCGCCGGTGTGGAAGATTACGGGGCCGGCCTTGGCTTCTTCGGCGATGTAGCGGGGAATCATAAAGGTGGAGAAATAGACAAATCCGAAAAGCAGGAAAATGATTAGGAGCGGAACGGCGAACGGCAGAAGCATCGCCATCAACCAGGCCGCGAGCTTAAGCAGTACCCGGCGGATTATCCGCCAGCCCAGGTTTCCGGCGGCGCGAAAGGCTGCCCCAAGGCCCTGAGCGGCCAGTCTTTGGACAATGTGTTCCTCGTCGCGGATGCTTACACCCCCCAATCGAGTAGGAGGGGTGATTAACCCCGTCCTCTCACACCACCGTACGTACCGTTCGGTATACGGCGGTTCACGATGTGCAACGAAGTTGTTCATAACGCTCGGTTAAGCTCTTGAGCCCTTTGTCTCGCCAGAAGGCGAGGCCGAGGGCTTTGTTTACCTGTGGAGTGTTGGCCAGTCGCCAATAGCCCTTACGTGATCCAGCGATCAGTGCCGCCCAGTCCCGGGGAATGCCCAAAGCTGTTAGGCAGCGCTTTCGGGTCTTGGGCTTCTTCCATTGTTTGAGGTAGCACATCCGTAACCGACGGCGTATCCATTCGTCGAGAGCCTGGATTTTGCTTCTGGTGTCGGCAAGTCGGAAATATCCCATCCACCCCACCAGATAGGTGTTTAACCGTTTAATCCTTTGCTCCATGGATTGTCCGTTGCTACGGCTGGTCAGGCGGCGTATGTTGGCCTTGAATCGCTGGATGGTCTTCGGCGCCAACCTGATTTTGGGTTCTTTATAATGGGTAAAAGAGAACCCAAGGAATTTCCGCCTCCACGGGCGGTCAACGGCACTCTTCTGCACGTTGACCTTGAGCTTTAACCGTCCTTCTACGAATCTCTGAACACTAGCCATAACCCGTTCTCCCGCTCTCCGGCTCTTTACGTACAGATTGCAGTCGTCAGCATACCGTACGTATCTGTGTCCGCGACGCAGCAGTTCCCAGTCGAGCTCATCCAGCACTATGTTGGCCAGCAGAGGGCTTAGCGGCCCACCCTGGGGGGTGCCTTTCTCGGACGTGACCTTTACGCCGTTAACCATTATTCCGGCCTGGAGGTAACGCCTGATTAGGCGTAGGATACGCTTATCGGCAATTCTCCGGGCCAGCCGTGACATCAGGATGTCGTGGTTGACCTTGTCAAAGAATTTCTCCAAGTCGATGTCCACTACCCATCGGTACCCTTCCTGGATATAGTGCTGGGCCATCCTCACGGCTGTATGGGCTCTGCGTCCAGGCCGGAAGCCGTAACTGTACGGGGAGAATTTGGGGTCATAGTAAGGGTCCAGGACTTGCAGAAGGGCCTGTTGGATCAGGCGGTCCAGCACCGTCGGAATTCCCAGCAGCCGCGTACCGCCGTCGGGTTTCGGGATTCCGACCCGGCGTACCGGTTGGGGCTGGTAGGTTCCGTTAAGGAGTTGCTCCTTGATCTGAGGCCAGTGTTCGATGAGGAATGGCCGCAGGTCTTTTGTGGTCATTCCGTCGATTCCCGGTGCTCCTTTGTTTGTCTCCACACGGCGCAGGGCGGCAAACATGTTCGATCTCTCAACCACCTGTTCCATACAAGGCGCATTTTCCTCTTCGCGGGTCGTTTCCGTGGTTCGCGCCGGAGAGAGACTAGGCACTCCACCAG
>JACUUW010000223.1 GCA_014859075.1 Desulforudis sp. | reverse complement strand
ACCGGGTTGTGCACGTAGGGCGCCACCGCCTCGAAGAAGACCCCGCCCCGGGCGTCTACATTCCCTTTGACCCCGCGCATGCCGCGCATCAGCCACTCAAAGGGCAGGGACAGCAGCCCGCGGTAAAACCAGTCGAAATCCAGGGAGATCTTCCTGTCCAGCTTCAGCTTCGGCAACACCAGCCAGAAGGCCGCGGACGCCGCCAGCAACAGCTGGACCGTGCCGATGACCTTGTTCGCCGTAAACGGCACGTATTGCATCGCGAAGGGCAGCATGTCATACAGGAGCCACGGATAGACGCCGTACAGGAAACACAGGAAGGCGGTCAGGGCCATGGCCGCGGACATATTCCACGGCAGTTTCTTCGGCTCCAGGCCCGCATCTTTTCCGAAGAACATATAGTACACCATCTTCAGGTTGATGGACAGAAAGGTACCGATGCTGGCCACGTGCATCCCCAGGGCCGCCAACGCCAGTCCGTCCTTCTCGGCCGCATAGATGGTAATGGATTTACTGATAAACCCGTTGAAAAGCGGCACGCCGGAAATGGACATGGCCGCGATCGTGAAGCAAACCGCGGTGAGCGGCATGGTCTTATACAGTCCCCCGAGATCGGAGAGCTTACGCCGCCCGGTGGCGTAGATCACCGCCCCGGCGCCCATGAACAGCAACGCCTTATACAGGATGTGGCTGTAGGCGTGGGCGGTGGACCCGTTCAGGGCCAGGTCGGTGCCGATGCCCACACCCGCGACCATGAAGCCCACCTGGCTGACGATGTGGTAGGCCAGGAGCCGCCGGGTGTCGTTCTCCAGGATGGCGAAAATGACTCCGTAGATGGTCATGATCACGCCGGCCCAGATCAGCAGCTCGGTGCCCGGGAAAACGCGCAGCAGTACGCAAACGGCCACCTTGGTGGTCAGGGCGCTCAGGAAGACGCTGCCGGTCACGGTGCCTTCCGGGTAGGCGTCGGTCAACCAGGCGTGCAGGGGCACGATCACCGAGTTGATCCCCACGCCGATCAGGACCAGCCAGTAGGCCAAACCACCGGTGCCGGTCAGGGAGGTGACCGCGATGGTCCCCTGGCTCATCAGGAGCAGCACCCCGCCGAGCAGGATGTTGCCGCCCAAGAAGTGGATCAGGATGTAACGAAAGCCGGCGGCCAGGGACTCGCGGGTACCGCGGTACCAGATCAGGAACACCGAGGAGGCGGCCATCACCTCCCAGCAAAAGAACAGGGTCAGCCAGTCGCCGGCGAACACGACGCCCAGGGAGCCGGCGGCGTACATCAGGGCCGCGATGTGCTCGCCACGGGTCTTGACGTGCAGGGCGAAGATCACCGACAGCGTGGCGATGAGGGCGAAAATTGTCGCAAACACACGGGCCAGTTCGTCAACCCGGAGGACAACCAGTTCGTACCTCAAGAACGGTTGGGTCCAGGTTGTCCCCAGGTCCAGGCTCAACACCGCCAACAGGGCCAGCGGCGCAGCCAATAAACCCACGTGGCGCAACCGCACCGGCAGGATCAGCACCAGCAGCGCGCCCGCAATCAGCAGGAGTGACGGATGTATGCCAAACACAGCCCCGACGTCACTAAACATAGCCCCAATCACCTTTTATCGTAGTAGTCTTCAGGCCGCTGGACCACACGTTTGCCCAGCGCCTTGGCGCCGAAAATCAGAACCAGACAGCCGACGAAGCCGAACAAAAGGTTCCAGCCGACCGTTCTGGACCAGAAATAGTAACCGTAGGTCGGGTCGGAAAACAGCAGGTCCGCCAGGAGGGAAACCACCAAACCTCCCAGAAGACATATCAGCAGCGTGCGTTTCACGTTACATCCCCCCTCCGGCCAGCCAGAGGCCGCCACCGTTGACCACCGCGTTGGTGGCCATGTTCGCCAGATCCCAGAAGTGCAGGCCGAGGTTCGGCACGACCCCGAGGGTGAAGGCGATGACCGCGGTAATCAGCAGCGGGTACAGCATCGCCCCTCTGGCCTCGCCGTGGTCCGCGTGGTGGTCGTGCGCCGCCGCGTGCTCCGCGTGCGCCGCACCAGGCCCCGCGTGGGCCGCGCCATGCTCCGCGGGCGCGGTCTCCTCCCGCGGACGGCCGAAATAAGCCCGGTACACAATCGGGAAGAAATACGCCGTGTTCAAGAGCGCGCTGCCGATCAGCACAGCGATGAAGACCGGCTGTCCGGCCTGTACCGCCCCCACCCCCAGGTTCCACTTGCTGATGAACCCGACCATGAGCGGCATGCCCGTAATCGCTATGGAACCGATCGTGAAAGCGGCAAAGGTCAACGGCATTTTCCGGCCCAAGCCGTCCAACTGGCTGACGTACTCTTTATGGCTGGTGGCGTAAATCGCCCCCGCGCAGAAAAAGAGGGTGATCTTCATGTAGGCGTGGGCCACGATGTGGAACATGGCCCCCAGAATCGCGGCCGGGGTGGCCAGGGCCGCGCCCAGCACCACGTAGGAAAGCTGGCTGACGGTGGAATAGGCCAGCCGCCGTTTGATATGGTCCTCGGACAGCGCCCGCAGGGAGGCGAAAATGATGGTCACCGCCGCGAACCACGCCAGGATCGTCCCGACACCGATGTCCTGCATCAATTCCGGGCCGAACACAAAGCCGGTCACCCGTATGACCGCGAAGGCGCCGGCCTTGACGACGGCCACCGCGTGCAGCAACGCACTGACGGGGGTGGGCGCCACCATCGCCGTCGGCAGCCAGCCGTGCAGCGGGATGATCGCCGCTTTCACGCCGACGCCGAGGATGAAA
>JACUUW010000222.1 GCA_014859075.1 Desulforudis sp. | reverse complement strand
TGTCTGGACCTGGTCGAGGTTGCGCCTCAGGCTAGGCCGGTCGTTTGCCGGATCATGGACTTTGGAAAGTACAAGTACGAAACGAGCAAACGGGAGAAGGAGGCGCGGAGGAACCAGCGGATCATCACTATTAAGGAAGTAAAACTGCGCCCCGGCATCGAGGATCACGACTTCCAGACCAAGGCCCGTAATGCGGTCCGCTTTCTCAGGGATGGCGACAAGGTCAAGGTTACCCTCATGTTCCGCGGCCGGGAAATCGTGCATCCCCATCTGGGCCAGCAGATCCTTAATAAACTGGCCGAACAGGTTCAGGAGCTGGCTGTCATTGAACGCGCCCCCAAGCTTGAAGGCCGGAATATGATTATGATCTTGGCCCCCAGGCAGAATCAGCAGTGAAGGGAGTGACGACCTTGCCTAAGATTAAGACGCACCGCGGGGCTGCCAAGCGTTTCACCAAGACCGGTACGGGAAAATTCCGCAGCCGGCATGCTTTCAAGAGTCATATTCTTGAGAAAAAAACGGCCAAGAGAAAGCGCCGGTTGGGCAAAAAATTCATTCTGAGCACCGGTGACGTGCAGAGGATCAGAGCAATGATTCCTTATTAGCGGCAAAGGGAGGCCTGTTTATGCCAAGAGTAAAAAACGCCGCCACCGCCAGAAAGCGGCACAAGAAAGTATTGAAACTGGCGAAGGGATACTGGGGTGCAAAGAGTAAGCTGTACCGGGTAGCCAACCAGCAGGTGATGCGGTCCCTGATGTATGCTTACCGGGACCGCCGGGCGAAAAAGCGTGATTTCCGCCGTCTGTGGATTACCAGGATCAACGCTGCGGCCCGGATGAACGGCATCTCGTACAATCGGCTGATCGAGGGTCTGAGAAAAGCCGGGGTCGAGATCAACCGCAAAGTGTTGGCCGATCTGGCCGTGACGGACCAGGTCGCTTTCGGACAACTGGTTCAAGTAGCGAAGGCGCAGCTGAACAACAAGTAATCAAAGGTGGCATTTCAAGGCATGGTACAAGCAGGCAGACCATGCCTTTTCTTAACACCGCAAATAATGAACAGGATGGGAAAGTAATGAGGCAGTTTGCCGTTATCGGCTTGGGGCGTTTCGGGGCCAGCGTGGCTGTTTCCCTGGCCAAAATGGGTTACGATGTGCTGGCCGTGGACACCGACGAGCACCTGGTGGAGGCTATCGTTGATAAGGTCACCCACGCCGTGCAGGCCGACGCGCTGGACGAGGAGTCGTTGAAGGCGTTGGGAATCCGCAATTTCGACGTGGTGATTGTCGCCATCGGGCACGACATGCAGGCCAGCATTCTGACCACGGTCATGCTGAAGGAAATGGGGGTTGAAACCGTGGTGGCCAAGGCCCGCACCGAACTGCACGGGCGGGTGCTCGCGAAGGTCGGGGCCGATAAGGTCGTTTTCCCGGAGCGGGACATGGGCGCTCGGCTGGCTCGCGGGCTGGTTTCCAAGAATATCCTCGACCAGATCGAGCTGTCCCCGGATTTCAGCCTCCTGGAGCTTGTCGCCCCGGAGGAGTTCGTGGGACAAAGCCTGGCCGAGTCCGCGTTCAGGAGAAAGTATGGGGTGAATATTCTCGCTATCAGGCGGGGCCCGGAAGTGCTCATTTCGCCCGGTGCCAAAGAGATTATCAACGAGGGGGATTTGCTGGTGGCCATCGGGCGCAACGACCGGTTGCAACGACTGGGAGGTGACTAGCCTGAAGATTACGTCCCGGAGTAATGAACGGATCAAATCTCTGAAACGATTTTACCACAAGAAACACCGGGACCATGAAGGCCGGTTTCTTGCCGAGGGCCTCAAGGTGGTTGAGGAGGCGCTTGAGGCCGGCTGGCCGATTATCACTTTGCTTTACGCCACCGAACTAACGGGTCGTCCGCGGGGCGCGGTGATCCTGGAAGCGGCCCGGGCTTCGGGAGCCGAGCTTCTGGAGACGGCGGACTACGTCCTGTCCGATTTGGCCGATACCAAGACGCCTCAGGGTCTGGTGGCGCTGATCGCCAAACCGCAGTACGAATTGGACCTCCTGCTGCGCGGCCGGGGCATCCCGCTGGTGCTGGTCCTGGATGGCATTCAGGATCCCGGAAACTTGGGCACCATCATCCGCACGGCGGACGCGTGCGGATTGTTGGGTGTGATTACGCTGGAAGGCACCGTGGATCTGTTTCACCCCAAAGTTGTCCGGGCCTCCGCCGGGGCGTTGTTTCATCTTCCTACTTTCGGCGATGTCTCCGCCGCCAGGGCGGTGGAGTTTCTGGTGAGAGCCGGGTTTCAGACGTTTATGGCCGATCCCGACGGCAGTCAGTCCCTTTACGAATGCGACTTCACCCGGCCGACGGCCCTGTTTGTAGGCAATGAGAGCCGCGGCTGCGGGGAGTTCCTCCGTAAGGCGGCCGACCGGGTGGTGTTTATACCCATGCCGGGTCAGGCGGAGTCCCTAAACGTTGGTGTGGCCGCCTCTCTTTTTGTCTACGAGGCCGTGCGCCAGCGGCTCAAATCTTCCTTGTCATTGCCGTAGCCTTGTGATATACTTACCGCAAAAGGTCTCCAAGAAATTGAGAAGGGTGTGTGAGTAAATGCATTTGACCGCTGAATTTTTTTGGAGGCTTTTTGAAACCACCGGTTCGATAAGAGCCTACATGCTTTATAGAAGGTTGGCTCTTCAGTAAGCATAGGAGATGAAACACGAAGTTGTTCTGAATGATTGTCCCATTTCGGGGCGATTTTTATTTTTGGGCTGACTCAAAAAGGAATTCCCGCGGTTAAACTAGAAAGAGACTA
>JACUUW010000221.1 GCA_014859075.1 Desulforudis sp. | reverse complement strand
TGTGTAGGCACCCCACGCTCCGGTAACAAAGATGGCCAGGATGTCCGTACCGATTGCCATTACGGTGGGCATACCCATCAAGAAGATGAACATCGGGACGCGGATGAAGCCGCCGCCGACTCCCAGCAACCCGGAAACCGCGCCGGTGAACACTCCGAGAAAAACCAACACCCACAGAGAAATGGTGATTTTGGAGGCTTTCAGGTGAATCATCGGCGGAATCATCTTGCTTTGGAGCCAAACGGCAGCCGCGCTCGTTTTTTCGGCCTGAGCCCCCTTCGGGTCGGCTTGCATCCCGTGGGCGGCTTTACGGTAGTCTTGAACCATATAGAAACCGACGCCTAGAAGAAAACCGATGTATATCAGCCGGATTACCGAGTCGGCCTTGCCTATCTCCGTCAACCACAACACAACCCACTTTCCCGCGGAAACGCCGAACATGCCGGTAAACCCGATAATAATACCCGCAACCCAATCGACATGCTTCAGCACGGCGTGCTTGAAAGTGGCGACGATGGACTTGCCGAAAATGTGCGCCAGGTCGGTACCTACGGCGAAAGCCATTGGAAAACCGATGATGTTCAAGGCCGGTGTTACCATGAACGCGCCGCCGATCCCGAAGAAACCGCCCAGCACACCCACCGTAAAGCCGATGACCAAGAGGACATAGCCGTTTACATAAACATCAGCTATAGGTAGATAAAGCATCTCACTACCTCCACTCCTTTATGATGATTGGCTGCTGCTCTGCCGTTTCTAGTGCTTCAGCAGTTCGCCCTTAAAGCCTAAGAGCCGCAGGATCACCTCGGTCGCCGTCCCCAACGCCACGCCGACCACGGTCATCGCCAGTACCACCAGCAATCCGAAATAAACCGTACTGTTCTCAAAGGTGGCTACAAAGAACTCATTCAGTCCCGCCATCATCGCGATTACTCTCCCTTCAATTAAAATGTTCTTAAATTATTTCTGATGAAAAAGGAGCTTGCCGTTGATCAGATTCATGTCAATGAACCTTCCTATCCCCTCCCTCCCCGCTGAACTGTGGGAAGCTCTTAGTGAACTCCGCAGTCGCTCCTTGTTGCCACCGGGCGCGGCGCACGGGGCCACGCCTACTGCGTCATTTTGCGTAACCGCGGTTTGTCACCCGGATCTTCGGTTTCTCCATGGTCACTTGACTAGTTAACCCGGCTATCGCCAAACATTTGCCGCATTTGTTTGAAATGTGCCCACCCTCTCAGGGCGGCTAGACTCACTTCGGGCAGTAACTTCGTTTGTCACTACGTCGCAACTTGACTCTGGTTTCACAAGCAGAGGTACGTGTACTGGTATATGGGTGGCTGCATAGTAGGAATGTCAGATTTGACATGTTCAAACTAACAGATGATAATAATGTTGTCAATACTCTGCGTCAAATATTTGGTGCTCCTTAAGCTTCAAAAAATTCGCGTAACACCAATATTTTTATCGTCAAGTCCGATGCGGGTTTATTGCACCCCACCTGATCGACAAGCCGTGTACAGCGCAAAAAAACTGCCGGACATTTCTGTCCGGCAGTCGCGGGTCTCGGATATTTCAATACTCCGTGAACTTTTATCGGGATTGGTTCAAGTAACCCCGTACAAGCTCCGCGTTTACGGCAAGCACCTCGTGTACAAACTCCCTATTTGCGGCCGTCACCGGTTCCAGACGGTCGGCATCCTCCTGGGTGCTTACCACCGCCCCCGGCGGCACAAACCGCCCTTCGGGAAGGTCCACGCCCAGAACCAAGGCGTGGTGACTGATGAAGCAACCGGCTCCCACCCTTGTTTTCAGCAGAGTGGCCCGGAAACCGACAAACGTGCCGTCGCCCACCTCGCACGGGCCGTGTACGATGGCCCCGTGGGCGAGGCAACAGTCCTTGCCAACCCTGATACTGGAATGCATCAGGCAGTGCATGAGCACCCCGTCCTGCACGTTGGATCCCTCACCGATCTCAATGGGGGACCCCTCGTCGGCTCGCAGTACCGCCAGAGGGCACACAATCGCTTTATCCTTCACAACCACGTCACCAATCAGGACCGCCGTTTCATCCACGAAACCCCCCGGATCAACCGAAGGTATTTTCGCTTCCTGATTCCAGCTTGTCACCGGGCTTGGTCTCATCATTTACCCACCATCCTCTGCCGTAAAAAGACCGGCAATTTCGTGAAAAATGTCCTCCATCCGGATCATCCCGACCAGTCTGCCGGCGTCCAGAACCGGCAGGGCACCCACATTGTGCCGCATCATCAGGTGGACCGCCTTCAAAAGCGGCGCCTCGGCCTCGACAGTGATCAGGTTAAGGCTGTCCATGACTTCCCGGACTTTCTTCTCGCCCTGTTTCTTGCTCCGCTCCGCGAACAGCCCTTCCGGGAAAAGCTTGGAGGCCGTATCCTCGATGATCCACGAAATCGAGTGCGGCAAGTCAACAAGCTGTGGCTCGACCGCCTTGAGGAGACGCCGGATAGTCAACAGACCAACCGGGGCGCCGTTGGGGCCGATTACGATCACCGACCGCTGGCAGCCGGGCTTTTCCAAACCCCGGCTCAGCACCGCCACGGCTTCCTTAACGAGGCCGTCCGCATCTACCGTCATATATTCTTCCACGGGGATCATCAGATCCCGGACCCGTTTTTCGTCGGCCATGCCGTTACCTCCCTCCTTAACACCCTAATTCACCAGGGCCGGGATCCCCAGAAGCGGCCAAATTGTCAGGGCAAACAGGGCCACCAGTATCAGCGTCACAATCGTGAACGGAATGCCGGTGATGAAGAACTGTCCGGTAGTGAACTG
>JACUUW010000220.1 GCA_014859075.1 Desulforudis sp. | reverse complement strand
ACCCTCAATGCCTTGCAGTACCTGGTTAATATATCGGTGAACAAGAATCAGAAGGAACGGAAGAAGATCTTTCTGGATATCGAAGGTTACCGGAAAAAGCGCGAAGACACGTTGGTCGGTCTGGCCAACAAACTGGCCGAAAAGGCCAAGCGCCGGGGTCGGAGCGTGGTCCTCGAACCGATGAACCCGCAGGAGCGGCGGATTATCCATACCACCCTGCGTGGTAGAGACGACATTTATACTTTCAGTGAAGGGGAAGATCCCTTTCGCAAGATTATTATTGCACCCCGAAAGTAGGTGTGGAGATTGCTGCACGATACGATTGCAGCCGTCGCCACGCCCCCGGGGGAGGGCGGAATAGGAATCATCCGGATCAGCGGCCCGGCGGCCGTTGACATCGCCGGCGGGTTGTTTCGTCCGGCGGCGGACCGGGATTGGCGGTCTGGTCCGGGTTATCGGTTGTATTACGGGCACGTGGTGGACCCGGAGACCGGCGACACGGTGGACGAGGTGTTGCTCTCGCTGATGCGTGCCCCCCGCAGCTACACCCGGGAGGACGTGGTTGAAATCAACGGCCACGGCGGCATCGTGCCGCTGCGGCGTATACTGCAACTGGTACTTGATTCCGGAGCCAGGCTCGCCGAGCCTGGCGAATTTACCAGGCGGGCTTTTTTGAACGGACGGTTGGACCTGGTACAGGCGGAAGCGATCCTGGACGTCATCCGCGCCCGGACCGGCGACAGCCTGAAAGTGGCGCTTGGACAACTGCGCGGGGCACTATCGGAACGAATTGGGACGCTCAGAGACGCGTTACTGCAGGTGCTGGCCGAAATTGAGGCCGGCATTGATTTTCCCGAGGAAGAAGACGTTCCGGAAACCCTACTCGAAAACCTGGTCGGACGGCTTGCGGCGGCGGAGGACGGATGCGCCGCGCTTCTGACCGGCGCCGATGCCGGACGGGTTTACCGGGAGGGCCTGGGTGTGGCCATCGTGGGCAAGCCGAACGTGGGCAAGTCCTCGCTGCTGAACGCGCTCTTGCGCGAATCACGGGCCATTGTCACCGAGGTGCCGGGAACCACGCGGGATGTCATCGAAGAAACGGTCAACGTCCGCGGCCTCCCGCTCCGGCTCCTGGATACAGCGGGGCTGCGCGAGACCGAAGACGCCGTGGAACGCGTGGGCGTGGCCCGGACGCGCGCCGTAATCGGCGAGGCCGATCTGGTCTTGGTGGTGCTGGACGCCGCGGCCGGCCTGCGGGAAGAGGACCGTGAAGTGTTGGCGCTGGCGGGTGGCAAGCCGTCGGTGGTGTTGATCAACAAAATCGATTTGGCCCCGGACGGGATCGAGGTGGCGCAAGTGCGGGCGTTGACCGGGGACCGTGACGGGGGCGACGCGGCGGACCATCCGGTGCTCCGGGTGTCCATTCGCGAGGGGCGGGGTCTGGACGAACTCGAGGAAACCATCGCCGGCTTGGTGTTTGGTGGTCAAATCACCGGGAGCCAGGCGGTATTCATCTCCAACGTCAGGCACAAGACGGCCCTCGAGCGGGCCCGCCGCCACCTGCGCGAGGCACGGACGGCCTTGACCGGGGGCCTGCCCCTGGAGATGGCGGTGATTGACATCCGAAACGCCCTGGACGCGTTCGGCGAGATCACGGGCGTGACGGTGGCGGACGATCTGTTGGAGCGGATCTTCGCCGATTTCTGCATCGGCAAGTAGGGTGTGCGTCGGGGCATTGCCTTCGGCCGCGGTGTCCGCGCCAAGGAATGAACTCGCTCGCCTCGGGCGTCGCCGAAACTCGCCGCTACGCGGCTCAAACAGTCGGTCGACGCTTTTCCTCGGCTCGCTGCGTTCTTTGATCAAGCTCCCAATGCGGTCTGCCGGCAATGCCCCGGCGCACACCCGGCCAAATGCGCGATGCCACCGAAAGAGGGACAGCGCTCCCGTAGCGGACGGTTTTGCTCGTGTGGGTTTCCGTGGTATCGTAGAGTGTAGACTCTTTTCGGGGAAGTAGGTGAACAAGCATGGAATACACGGCTGGAAAGTACGATGTGATCGTAGTCGGGGGCGGGCACGCCGGCTGTGAGGCCGCGCTGGCCGCGGCACGCCTGGGCTGCCGCACCCTGATGCTGACCTTGAGCATAGATTTCTTGGCGCTGATGCCGTGCAACCCGGCGGTGGGCGGACCCGGAAAGGGTCACCTGGTGCGGGAGATCGACGCCCTGGGGGGTGAGATGGGCCTGAACACCGACCGGGCGGCCATCCAGGTGCGCATGCTGAACACGCGCAAGGGTCCGGCGGTACGGGCCCTGAGGGCGCAGACCGACAAGCGGCTTTACCAGGAAGGCATGCGCCGGGTGGTCGAGGGCGAGCCGCTCCTGGACCTGAAGCAGGCCATGGTCGAGAGACTCCTCGTTCACGGTGGTACGGTGCAGGGGGTGGTGACCCGTACCGGGGCCCGTTTCCTGGCACCGGCGGTGATCGTGACCACCGGCACCTACCTGCGCTCGCGGATTCTGGTCGGGGAGACCAGCTACGACGGTGCCCCCAACGGCCAGTTTCCGGCGGTGGGCCTGGCGGTGAGCCTGCGGGAGGCCGGTTTTGAGCTCGGCCGGTTCAAGACCGGTACTCCCCCGCGCATCGACCGGCGGACGGTTGATTTCTCCCGGATGAGCCCGCAGCACGGGGATGAGGACGTGCCGCGCTTTTCGTTCATGTCCGGCGTGCTGGATCGGGAACAGATTCCCTGCTGGCTGACCTACACGTCGTCCACCACGCACGACATCATCCGCGGGAACCTGGGCCGGTCCCCA
>JACUUW010000017.1 GCA_014859075.1 Desulforudis sp. | reverse complement strand
ATCCTTGGGCCCCTTCTCCACCTTCTCCAATTGCTTCCGATAATAGATATTATGTCGCCTAAGCAGAAGCGCCCGCCCGCCATATTGTCCACACCGCGAGGACTGTCAGGGCACTCTTTGAAGGCCCATCCCCACTATCGAAAAGTGCTCATCTCGGGTGAGAATGTGCCTTATTCGGTAAATTAGATCCAGGGCTTGTCTCCGTAGCGTTTCCGCAGGGCCCAAGCTTTGTCGAGACGTTGCGGTGTTATAGTTTCTATGACGAGATGAACGTACCATGAACTTGAGTTACTCAGTTTTGTTGAAAGCGGTTATGCTGAGGATAATCATGACGAACGAAAAACCCAACAGCACCAGCACGTCGTAGTACAGTGGGTAGAACACAATGAAATCTTTCGCCGGCGAGGCCTCGAACATAATGTTGCGCAGCGCGTCGACGCCGTAAGCGACCGGGTTCAGCTTCATCAAGGGCTGCATCCATTCCGGGGCCATCCCGATTGGGAAAAAGGCGCCGCTCAAGAGGAAGAGAGGCACGATGATGAAATTCATGATCATGTGGAACCCCTCCATGCTCTCGGTGTGCGCGGCGACCAGGGTGCCGAGCGAAGTGATCGCAAAGGCCATAAGGAGCAGGAGCGGCAGGATTTGAACGACCGCCGGGAGCGATAGGGATAACCCGGCCAGGGGCGCCAGGACAAGCAGGATGGTGCCCTGCATCAGCGCCGTCGTGCTTCCACCCAGGGCCTTACCGACGGCGATGGCGCTCCGGGGCACCGGGGCGACCAGCACTTCCTTTAAAAAGCCGAACTCGCGGTCCCAGATGATCGACACCGAGGCGAACATCGAGGTGAACAGGATGGTCATGGCGACGATGCCCGGATACATGAACGACAGGTAATCGAAACCCTCGATGTTCAACTGAAACATGGCGCGCAGGCCCTGACCCATGATCAGCAGGTACAGGAGTGGCTGGCCCAACATGGCCAGCAGCCGGGTTCGTTCCCGGAAGTATTTCTTCAATTCCCGGAGCCAGATCACGTAAACCGTGACGGCGAAGGCGTGAACCGGCAACGACTATCTTCCCTTCCTGGTTCTGGCTCGGCGGATGACCCGCATCCGGTCGACCGTGTTCACCGATTCTTCCCTGATCGCCCGGCCGGTTAGATTAAGGAAGACATCTTCCAGCGACGGTCTGCGCACGTGGAGCGCCATGATTCCCGGGACGGTGGACGCCAGCTTCGGGACGAGCCGCTCGGCGGAACCGTTCCCGGCCGGCACCTGGATCACACCCTCCATTAGGGCAGCCTCTAGGCCCAGGCGGTCGTGCAAGAGTCTGACGGTGTCTTCGGGCGTCTCGGTTTGCAGCGTGATCACGTCGACGCCAACCGTGGTTTTCAGAGAAGCCGGGGTGTCCAGAGCCACGATTCTCCCGTGGTCGATGATCCCGACCCGGCCACAGGCCTCGGCTTCCTCGATATAGTGCGTGGTCAGGAACACCGTGGCTCCCTCTGTTTTGCGGACGGTGTTGATATAATCCCAGATGTAGTTACGGGTCTGCGGATCAAGGCCCACGGTGGGCTCATCCAGGAAAAGCACGCCCGGCCGGTGCAGGAGTCCCCGGGCAATCTCCAGCCGGCGCTTCATGCCCCCGGAGAAAGTCCGGACCAAGTCCCTCCGGCGCTCGGCCAGCCCGACCAGCTCCAGAAGTTCGGTGATCCGCGCCTCCGTTTCCCGGCGGGGTACGAAGTACAGCATAGCGTGCAGTTTCAGGTTCTCCCCCGCTGTCAGGCGGTCGTCCAGGCTCGGATCCTGGAACACCATCCCGATGGAACGCCGCACGGCGTTGGCCTCGCGGACCACGTCGTAGCCTTTCACACGGGCGGTGCCGGCGGTCGGCCGCAGCAGAGTGGCCAGGATCCTGATCGTGGTGGTCTTCCCTGCTCCGTTCGGTCCGAGAAAGCCGAAGAACTCCCCCTCCCCCACCGTGAAGGAGATGTCGTCAACCGCAGTAAAATCTGCAAACCGCCTGGTCAGTTTTTCTACCTCAATCATCGTTCTCCCGCCGTCACAAAGGGCTGCCCGTACCAAGCAGCCTTAAATAAGATTTCAATTAATATATACACTAATAATGAGTCATTTGCCGGATAAAAGCAAACCCTTCCCCTCAGGGTGACGTCCACCGGTCGCCGATTGGCTGATTATCCCAAATGTACCAGTTAACCGCCCAACCAACGATAACGCCTGGGCATAGTTGGTTCCGCAAAGGACTAAATCAGACCTTCCTGTTTGAGGCGCTCAGTGGCGCGCTGGATGGAGCTCACGGTGCCCGAGATGGCTTCTCCCAGCAACCGGCAGGCTTCCTCCGGACGGTTGATGTGCACTTCCCAGATGGCTTCCCTGATCTTGCCGTCAACTCCGGCCAGATTGCTCGAACCCGTGATTGCGGTCGTCATTCGGATTTCGCCCCGGATCTGCTCCAAAACTCCCTTGTACATTTTGATGGCGGGAGCCCGGTCCGACGCTTCAATTTGCAGTAGTTCGGTGGACAGGTTGCCGGCGTTGATCAAGAGAGTCTTGATCATCTCGCCCTGGTGGAAACGAAGGATGGCGTCTTTAAGTTCCACCCCTCCACCTCCTTCCCCATCGTTATTGTGTCAAATTCTAACATTACTTATGCGGCGGGGCAAGGTTTTGACAGCTCTCCAGCGGAATTGAAACCGAACCGAAGGTGATGCCCCACAAGAAGGCGACGAACAGCAAGGCGGTATCGGCGGCGATTTGCTGCAATTTAGTGGGTGGCATTGCTCAGTGCTCCATTTCTTCCTGTGTACCCTTAGATTTTGGCAGCGGTGATGAAACAGCTCGCCCGCGAAGGCATGACCATGGCGGTGGTCACCCACGAGATGGGGTTCGCCCGTGAAGTGGGCGACCGCATGCTGTTTCTTGATAAGGGGTTGATCGTCGAGGAAGGAACCCCGGCCGACATCTTCTTTTCACCCAGGGAGGAGCGCACCAGAGCGTTTTTGAGCAAGATTCTATAACAGGTGACAAGAACAACAGCAGACGCCGGGCCGCGGTTGCGAACACTAAGCCAAATCGATAAGCAAGGACTCCTCTTTGCAGTTCGGGAAATGGGGGCAGTTGAAACATTCCTTCCAGACCTTCTGCGGCATTTCCTCCTTGGGGACGTGGCGGAAGCCACACTTTTCAAAGAAGCCGGGCTGGAAGGTCAGGGTGAACACCCGGGGGATGTGCAGCTCGCGGGCCTCGTCCAGCAGTACCTGCACCAGCTCGCTGCCGATGTTCTGCCCGACCATCGTTTTGTCCACCGCCAGCGCCCGGATCTCGGCCAGGTCCTCCCAGATAATGTGCAGTCCCCCCACGCCGACTACTCGTCCATCCTCTTCGGCGACGGTGAACTCCCGGATGCTTTCATAAAGCATGGCCCGCGGTCTGGCGAGCATGAGTCCCTTGTTGGCGTACTGATTGATGAGGCCGTGGATTGGTTCCACGTCGGTGATTCGTGCTTTTCGGAAAAGCATTCCGCTCTCCCCTCCCCGTTCCCTGCCGAGTTCGACGTTTTCCCGGCAGTCTCCTGCGCCCGCGGGGCGGCAGTGTGACAGAGAGCAGTCCGTCACATCGTACCAGCCAGCCGCGCGAGAAGCACCGGCGTGAGGTGGCCTTCAAGCACCGCGGCGGTGAAGAGTATGGGGAGCACCATCAGGGCAAACGTGCGGACCGAGTGTCTCCGCCAGTGAAGCAGCTGTTCCTCGGTTGAAAGGAGAAGCCCAAGACCCAGGCTTGCTCCCAGCATTACGCCCGCGAGCTCCAGAATGCCGTGTGTCAGAAATCCGGCGGCTACCACGCCAAGGGGGTGATGTAGGATCGATACGGTCAACATTGATCCGATCATCAAGCCGTTGACAACCAGCAGAAGGGCGACGGACATGCCCCTGGTGCGGCGGGCGAAGCCTATCGTGATCAGCACGGCTGCAGCATTCTTGAGGAAAATAGCCAGGGAAATGGCCAGGGGTAACCCTCCCAAAGCCGTACTCAGGGCATCCAGGGCGTTGGTGGTTGGTTTGAGCAGGAAAAGGTAAGCCGGTTTCGCCAACACAGGATGAAGTACACCGCCGATCATTACGGAACCTAGAAAAAGGAGTACGGCCAACCAGACAAGTTGCCGCGGTGAATAGGTATTTTCGCGCCAATGCCTGAGTTTAGACTCGATCAAGCGGTAAGGCAAAATCACGGATGTTTCCCCCTCCGGTTATCCACCATTCACGGGACGTGGTGGCTTTCTCCAACTACTTCCATTGTACCAGAAGACGAGCCGGGACACCAGCATGACAAGTTACGGAGGTGCGATTCGGAAACAGATTTTTTTCCTGGAATCGCCTCGGGTCCCCTCTCCTCGCCCAAAGGGCAAGCGGCGGCGACCGCACATTAAAGGCGCGGTTCCGCCACGGTCTGGCTTGGGGTGGGCGCTTGGGGTTCAAGGCAGGTTCAGTCCGCCGGTCTCGGCCAGGGTAGTCATGTCGTTTGCCTTGACCATCCCGTTGGACAGGGTGTAAAGGTTTTCGCCGATGTACAGGATCCGCTGGACGTGCCGGTCGCTCTCCGGCCCGCGGTAGCCCGCTTTCAGGTAGTCGTCCGTGGTCAAGTGGGTGATGCCGCCCTTCCACTCAAATCCCTTCTCCAGAGTCAGCTCGTAGACGTAGGCGCCCTGAAAGGCGAAGGCGCCGTATTCCCAGGGCTGGGTCACGGAACTCCGGTGTTTCAAGTCCGCCACCGTAACCGGGAAAGCCAACAGGTTTCTCTCCCAGTCGAAAAGCAGGGCTTTATGGTTGCGCAGGAGCTCGGAGTCGGTGCCCCGGTCGCCGATCCGGACCACGAACTTCTCCACCGGGTTGGTCACATCGGTTACGTCAAACAGGGACACCTTCATCCCCTGCTCGTAAACAAACCCCAGGGGTCTGACCGTCCCGTCCGGCTGCTTTTCGACGGCCTCGACGGCGTCCTTGCCGAACCCGATCAGGTGGTGCTCGTCATAGGGGTGCAGGTAGTTGCTGTAACCCGGAATTTTGAGGGCACCCAGGATGGTTGGGTTGCGCGGGTCGGTCAGGTCGAACACGAACAGCGGGTCCACCGTTTCGAAAGTGACCATGTAGCCGCGATCGCCCATGAACCGGACCGAATAGATCCGTTCACCCGGGGCGATGTCCTCGATCCTGCCCACGATGTCCAGGTTTTCGTCGAGTACGTAGAGGCTGTTGCGGGAACGCGGAGCGGTCCAGCTGTTGACGGTGGTGCCCAAGCGGAAGTACCCGTTGTATTCGTCCATGGAGAATTGGTTGAGGACGGTGCCGGGGACCTCTCCCCGGCCGTTGAAGGTGATGCGGCCGTCGGCCAGGGCGAACCGGTAGATGGTCGTCCTTTCGTCCGGCACCCGGGGCGCTATCGGGGCCACGTCCGCGTCCGGGAAGTCGACCGGGCCGCGGGGCTCGGGCAACGGCACGATTGGGCCATGCTGGCGTTCGGTGGCGCCGACGTACAGGTTGTGCCGGGAGGCGTAGATGTTTTCGCCGGCGCCCAGGTAGGCGCCCACTTCCACTTCTTGGTCCGGGTCGTCCAGGTTGAACCCGGCCACCAGCAGGTAACTGGGTTGGACAAAATTGGGGAAATAGCAGACCTCGGTGCAGGCGATCCGCTTGAAACCGCCGTCGGCAAGGCTGTCCCGGTAGGACGGCGTCAGGCCCTTGTGGGCCGGCAGGCCCGCCTCCCGGAGCAGGTAGTAGTCCGGGTACTTGTTGGCCACCAGGTAAACGCTTTTGTCCACCTTGCGGGAAGACACGTACTCCCCTTCCAGCTCCACCTCCCGCACCTGGCGGATGTCGGCTTTGTCCCGGATATCGAACACGACGGCCCGTACCGTGCGGGCGGAGGGGTAGGGACAGCCGGGGTAGATCTCGGGCAAGTTCCGCTGGGACGTGCCCACCACCACCAGGTGTTCGTCGTCGACGAAAATCTCCCGGGGGTTGAAACGCTGGTCGGCAAACTGGATGACCTTTTGGACCGCCATCTCGCCCGCCGGGTAGGCCCGGATGACCAGCACCCGCTGCCGGTTCACCTGGTAAATGTACTTGCCGTCCGTTTTCACCACGTCGGCCTCGTCGACGCCCTGGACCTGGACGTTGGTGGCCGAGTAATCGGTGTCCGTCGCCGACTGCTTGGCTGACTCCGGGGCCGGGGCCCGCAACAGCCCGTCCGCCTGATCCTCCCTGGCCGTCATCCCGGTGACGAAAGGCAGCGGGCCGCCGTACTGCTGCCGGTGTTCCTCCAGCAACCGGGTCAGTTCGGTGCAGGAATCCACGGCGGGAAGGCTTTTGGCCTCCGCCGGCGCCCGGGCGTCCGTCGACCCCATCCCAATCACCAGGGCCACGGTCAACGCCAGAATTACAATCCCTCCGAGCAACCTGGACACTGAATCCACCCCTTCCAGCCAGCTATGCGGCCTGATTACCAGAATTTACTGTTATATAAAAAGACGTGCACACGGGATGGAGGGTTTTCGTTGGACGAAAAAAAGTGGGAGAAATGTCACCGGCCAGCCAGAAGGGCACGCATCATTCGGGCGTTGATCACGGCCTGACCGCCGAAATGGTTGTTGAAGACGATGAAGATCCGCTGTGTCTTGCGCTTCAGCTTCTGGATGCGCGGCAGCCACTCGGCCAGTTCCGCTTCCGGATACAGGTAGTCGTACCGTTCGTAAGCGTGTCGGTGTGTGTACCACTTGGCGGCGTTGCGCCCGTGGAACCGGATGTACCCGGTCGGGGTGGTGGCGGTGGCGAACGGCGGGACGAGTCCCGGCAGGCGCGGTTCGTCGACGCACACAATACCCAGGTTCAGCCGGCGCAGCACGACCCCGGTTTCGGGCTCGAGCCAACCGGCGTTCCGAAACTCGACCTGGATCTCCAAGTCCGGCAGTTGTTCGCGAAAACGAGCAAGGTAGTCCACGTTCTCCGGGTTGTTGTGGAAGGAGTACGGGAACTGCGCCACCACACAGGCCAGCCTATTGTTCTCAGCCAGGGGCTGCAGGGCCTCCCGGTAAGCGGCGAACACGGCGGGCGTGGCCGCTTCCCGCTTGTGTGTCATCTGGTCGTTGGCCTTAACCGCGAACAGGAAACCGGGCGGGGTTTTGGCCTGCATTTGGTGCAGTTGGTGCCGGTTGGGCATGCGGTAGTAGGTGAAGTTCAACTCGGTGAAAGAAAACTCGGCGGCGTAGCGGGCGAGCATGTTGGCGGGCCGGGTCCCGGGTGGGTAGACGGGACCGACCCAGTCCTTATAGCTGAATCCCGAGGTGCCGATGAGGATCACACTTCATTCGCTCCTTGGGGCGAACATGGCCCGCCGCGGCCGTTGCAAGGGTCAGGCGGGTATTGGGAGTCTGTGGAGCGGCGGCTACTTGATGAACCGGATGGTTATTGGGTAACGGTGCTCCTGACCGCTACTCGCCCGCACGGCGGCTAGAACCACCAGCACGAAGTTGGCGATGGCCAGCGCGATAAGCAGCGCGATTCCGATCCCGGCAACTACCAGCAGCGCGGCCACCAGACCGTAGATGGTCCAGGATATCTGGAAATTCAGGGCCTCCTTCCCCTGCCGGTCGACGAACTCGTGGTCGCCTTTCTTGAATAACCAGACCAGCAGCGGCCCGATGATGTGACCGAAGGGAACACCGATGAATGAGATCAGTGCCGCCATGTGGCACAGCATCGCCCACCTGTGGCCCATTTTTTCCTTGTTATCAGTCACGTGCTTCACCTCTCAGTTTTTTCGCACATTTCTCATTCTCTAAATCCTACTTCTAGATCGCCGGAATGTTTCCTTTGGTTATGTCGGATTTTTAAGCTCAGGGAAGACAAAGCCGCAGTCTGTCACGACTGCGGTACTGGTCGTCGGCAGGATCCGCCTCGGGTGCTGGCACTGGGTCATCCCCCATCACGATCATTCGTTATATGATAAGCCCATTTTCATCCTCAGACACGATTCCCCCTGAAGTTCTTCTCACCAGTATTCTTCTATGCTTCTCACCCATTTCCTGTGTTTCTCGGCCTTTAGAACTACATGAGGGCGAAACGAACTTCTTGCCCCGTGCGCGGACAACAATTAGAATTCTTTTGGGGGACAATACTAGGATTACCTGATTGAATTGACAGGAGCCGTGATGGATAAAATCGAACTTATCGCCACCGCCACTTTCGGGCTGGAGGCCGTGGTCGCCCGGGAAGTGCGGGAGCTCGGGTACGAAGACCTGACGGTGGAAAACGGGAAGGTTACCTTCGGCGCCGACCTGGCGGCCGTCTGCCGCGCCAACCTCTGGCTGCGCACCGCCGACCGGGTGCTGGTGAAGATGGGCGGTTTCCAGGCGCTGACCTTCGACGAGCTGTTCGAGCGGACCAAGGCCCTGCCGTGGGACGAGTGGCTCCCGGCCGACGCTGAGTTCCCGGTGCAGGGCAAGTCGGTCAAATCCAAGCTGTTCAGCGTTCCGGACTGCCAGGCCATCGTGAAGAAGGCCGTGGTTGAAAAGCTGAAAGCGCGCCACCGCTGTGCGTGGTTTCCGGAAACCGGGCCCCGCTACACCATCGAGGTGGCGCTCCTGAAGGACGAGGCCACCCTGACCATCGACACCAGCGGGGCCGGCCTGCACAAGCGCGGCTACCGTAAACTGGGCAGCCCGGCCCCGCTCAAGGAAACGCTGGCGGCCGCCCTGGTACAGCTGAGCTACTGGCGGCCGGACCGGCCGCTCGTGGACCCCCTGTGCGGTTCGGGTACCATCCCCATTGAAGCGGCGTTCATCGGGATGAACATCGCCCCCGGCCTCGGCCGGAAGTTCGCCGCCGAGGAGTGGCCCTTGCTCCCGGCCGCGCTCTGGAAAGAAGCGCGGGTCGCCGCCCGCCACCTCATCGCCCACGGTCGCTGGCTGAACATTACGGGTAGCGACATCGATGGCGAGGTGCTCAGCGTGGCCGGCTACCACGCCCGCGAGGCCGGCGTGGACGAGCAGATCAAGTTCGAAAAGCGGACCCTGTCAGACCTGCGCTCGGAAGACAGGTACGGCTGTGTCATCTGCAACCCGCCGTACGGAGAGCGGCTGGGCGCGGAGCGGGACGTGGAGAGACTGTACCGGGAGATGGGCGCGGTGTTCGGGCGGCTCGACACCTGGTCGTTCTACGTCCTCACCGCCCACTGCGGCTTCGAACGTCTGTTCGGGCGTCGGGCCGACAAAAAGCGCAAGCTCTACAACGGCCGCATCGAGTGTCACTACCACCAGTTCTCCGGACCCCGGCCGCCACGTGTCGGCGGAACCCCTCCCCGGTAAACGGCCGGCCAAGCCGGCGGAGTACCTGCACATTTGCCTATTGGTGCCCAGGAAAAGAAGGCCGTAGCCGGTCCGGTGGATTCCGGTTACGAACCCGGTTTCCGCACCTGCCGGTGCTTGCCGTTCAGGTGGTCGTTGTTGTTGGGCGCCACGATTCCGGCGGAGAGCACCATCTTGAAGCCGTCTTCCACCGAGATGCCCATGGGGATGATGTCCTTTTTCGGAACGATAACCAAAAAGCCCGAGGTGGGGTTGGGTACGGTAGGCACGAACAGCTTAACCAGGTCCTCCCCGGCGCGGCCGAACAGGGCGACCTGTGCCTCCCCGATCAGGAAACCGATCACCCAGCTCTCCCGCCGCGGGTATTCCACCAGCACGACCTGCCGGAACACCTGTTCGTCCTTCCGGCCCACCGTGTCGACGATCTGTTTGACCACCCTGTAGACGGAGTTGGCCAGGGGTATGCGCAGCAGCATGTCTTCCCAGAGGTCGATCAGTTTCCTGCCCACCAGGTTGGTGGCCAGGACTCCGGCCAGGAAGACGACCACCACGGTCACCGCGAAGCCGACGCCCGGAATGCGGTAGCCGGTCACGAATTCGATCACGCTGCCCACAATGCCGTCAATGAACAAAAAGACCACCCACAACAGCCACGCGGTAACAGCCACGGGCAGCAGAACCGCAATCCCGGTCAGTAAATATTTCTTCAGGTTTTTTGGCAAAATACCGCTCCTTGTTATTGACGCCGTGCGCCGCTTTTAGCCGACGGCGGCCAGGCGGGCTTTGTGTTCATTCATGAACTCTTCGTACTGCACGTCTATCCGGTGCAGCGCCCGTAACCACTCCTCCCTGAATTCGGGAGAAGTCTCCGGATTGACCTGGACCCTGACCCCCATCTGCTGTTCGATCATCCTCTGTGTCTCGGCGGCCCTTCTCTGGAAGGCCTCCCGAAGGCTCAGTTGGGCCTGCTTGACGGCCTGCCGGTAGTAGTCAAACAAATATTCCATCTCGCTGAAAATCCGCCGGACCGTATCCCGGTCCTCCTTCAACAGCAGGATGCCGTCCATGGCCCGCCGGTTGGTCTCCTCCACGGCCTCATTGGCCGGGGGGTGCAGGTTGCCGATCAGGCTCTCCAGGATACCGTCCACCACCTGCGCCCTGACTTCACCCGTATAGTCGGCCAACGCCGCCTCCAGGTCGAAGTTGCGCTCACTGAAAAACCGGCCGGCCAGAGACTTTCCGGTCGCCCGGAAATTCTCGCGGTCGATTTCCACCGGCGAGATTTCTATCCCGGCCACCCTTTCGAGCGCCTTCTCCAGGGCGGTCTTGATCCTTTCACCCATTCGCATCTCTCCTTCAACCAAGGGATTCAACATATCATGCTATCTAAAGTCTAACCATCTGACAAGTGAGATTTTCCTAAAACGGCCAAAAGTTCCGGGTAATCGAGGGTGTTGAGCAGGTCGCCGGCTGCCAACCATCCCCTGCGGGCGACACCCACGCCCATGTCGAGAAACCGCATCTGTTCCACGAGGTGGGCATCGCTGCCGATTGCCAGTTTCACGCCCTGGCTCGCCGCCTGCCGGCAGTAGGTGTCGCCCAGGTCCAGGCGTTTCGGGTAGGCGTTGAGCTCCAGGGCGGTTCCCGAACGGGCGGCTTCGTCGATCACCTGATCCAAGTTCACCTCGTAAGGAGCCCTTTCGCCTAGAAGACGGCCGGTCGGGTGCGCGATCACGTGGACGAGCGGATGGCGTACCGCCGCCAGGATGCGCCGGGTCATGGACTCGCGGTCCTGCTTGAAGTTGGTGTGGACCGCCGCCACCACCAGGTCCAGCTCGGCCAGCACTTCGTCCGGGTAGTCCAGGCCGCCCCGGGGGTCGATTTCCACCTCGGCGCCGGCCAGGAGCCTGACGTCCGGGCTGTGCTTGTTGAAGGTCCGGATTGACCGGATTTTGGCCCGCAGGTCGGCGATGGTCAACCCCCGGGCGATCTTCAACGAGCGGGAATGGTCACACACCCCCACCCACTCCAGACCGAGCGCGCGGGCCTGGTCCGCGATCGCCTCCAGGGTGCCGGTGCCGTCGCTGTACACCGAATGGACGTGTAGGTCGCCCCTCAGGTCGGTTCTCTCCACCAGACGCGGCAGTGTCCCTTGGAGGGCGGCCTCGATCTCCCCGGTGTCTTCGCGCAGTTCGGGCGGAATGAACGGCAGCCCCATGGCGGCGTAGACGTCGTCCTCCTCCCGGCCCGCGACAAGCCGGTCTTCCTGGAACAAGCCGTACTCGCTGAGCTTCAAGCCCTGGCGCGCCGCCAGCTCCCGCAGGCGGATGTTGTGCATCTTGGATCCGGTGAGGTAGCATAAGGCGGCCCCGTAGGCCTCCGTTCCCACCACCCGGAGGTCGACCCGGAGCCCGTCCACGGTCCGGCCGGCCGCCCTGGTCCGACCCTGTTCCAGGAGTTCGGCCCATGTGGACAGGCCGCAGAAGAAGTCGATCACGGCTTGCGGCTGTTCGGACGCCGCCAGGAGGTCGATGTCCTTTACAGTTTCCCGGAACCGTCTGATGCTCCCGGCCACGCTGATGCGCAGGACCGGTGCCCCGGCCTTGAGGGTCTCGACGAGTTGCCCGGCAAACGGCAGTACCTGCCCGAGGGGCCGTCGCTCGCGCCCGCGCCGGACCAGTTCGAGACCCCGAAGGATACCCGCTTCCGTTTTGGCTCCGAAACCGCGGAGTTTCGATAACCGGCCGGATCGGGCCAGACGTTCGAGGTCCTCCAGGCCGGTCACCTGCAGCTGCTCATGAAGAACCCGGGCCGTGCGCGGCCCGATGCCGGGCACGGACAAGAGCTGTACGATCCCAGGGGGTATCTCGCTTACCAGGGTTTCGTAATAGGCACAGGTGCCGGTGTTCAAAATCTCGGCCACCTTCAGGGCCAGATCCCGGCCCACGCCCGGGACGGAGCCCAGTTCACCCCGCCGGTGGAGGCCGACCAGGTTTTCCCCCAGCGCCTCGATGTTGTGGGCGGCCCGCCGGTAGGCCCGGATTCGAAAGGGGTTGTCCCCCTTGATCTCCAGAATGTCGGCGATGTTGTGCAGGATGCGGGTCACGCTGCGCGAGTCCATGACTAAAAGGTGAAGGTCAGGCCGGTACTCCCGAAGGAGAAGCGCCGCCCAAACTCGGCGGCCAAGCGGGCGGCCACCGGCAGGCCGGTGCAGTGACACGCCGCCAGCAGTTCCAGATCCAGACCCTTGAGGTAGGCGATCGTTTTTTCCAAGTGGTCCGCCTCCACTGGGGCCAAGTGCGTCCCACCGATGATGGCGCGGATGCGCTCCCGCCCCGTGACCGCTCGGGCGTGCTCGGTAATGTTGACGACGCCGGCGTGGGCGCAGCCGGTCAAGATTACCAGGCCGCCCGGTGTGTCCAGGTACAGGCTGAGGTCGTCGCGCAGGGGGTCGGGGACGCGGCGGTCCTCTTCCAGGACGTACATCCGGGCGTCCCCGCGCTCGAAGGCGTTGGTTTTCGGTACGGTTCCACTGGCCCAGACGCCCTGGAAGATTTCCAAGGGCTCGGCCGTCCATTGAAACTCGGCGCCGCACGCCTCCAGTTCGGTGCGGCTGAAGGGTATGCCGACAAACCGGTCCGGTTCGGAGACCCGGTGGTCGCTGAACAGATCCGGGTGGGCCAAAACCGGCACGGCGCGGCCGATGGCCTTGAGCGCGGCCCTCAGACCGCCGGTATGATCGTAGTGCCCGTGGCTCAGCACGACCGCCTCGGCCTCGCGCAACGATACGCCCAGGACGACGGCGTTGTGCACCAGTGCCCCGCTCTGCCCGGTGTCGTACAGGAACTGGTGTTCGGGGGTCCGCACCCACAGGCTCAGTCCGTGTTCACCCAGAAGGTCCAGTGGCCTGCCGACCGTGTTTTCAATAAGTATGCTTACCTGCATTGCTATCCCTCCCATGCGGCTCGCCCGCCTCAATGTCATAATGTAGCCAGCCAGATCACGATTTCCACCGCGATCAGGACGACGATGGCCGCCTCCAGAACCATGAAGCGAAAGGTAATGATTTCGTCGCTGAGCATCGAATAGCTTCGCTCCACCACTTCCACCTTCTGCGTGATGCTGTCGGTCCACTCCTTGATTCTGAGTACTTTGATCTGGGCCGTGTAGACCCGGGCGTAGAACACGTCTTCGGTAACGCGCAAGGCGTTTTGAATCCGGCCGGTGATCGCGGTGATGTCGGCCACGAGTTGCAGCAGATCCTTCATAATCCGGCGGTAACGGTTCAGCCGGCGGAAGCCGGTACCGGCTTCGGCTTCTTCAAACGCGTCGTACATGCGCTCCAGTTCCTGGTCCAGCAAGTTGTCATAATAACGCAGTTCCAGTAACTGGGCGTTGGCGAACTCCAGGAGGTCCGGAATGTCGCTGCTGCCCGAGCGGTCGTACACGATGGCCGTGTCCCAATTCAGGATGGTGAAATCCTCCGCCCCGTAAGAAAACCGGTGTTTCAACGTCTCGTGGCGCTGCTCGGCACTTACCTCTTCGCGTTCGCTAAGCAAGAGAGGAACGGGGTCCCAGGTATCGTCCCATTCCCGGAAATAAAAAATGGTGAAATCCTCGACGAAACCCTGGTAGGATTCGCCGTCCAGGGCCGGGCGCACCGCTTCCCATACCGTCTGCAGGTGGCTCCAGAACACCTTCTCCAGGGCCTCCGGCTCCGCCAGCCGGAAGGCGAGCAGCTTCAGCGCCTCGTAGTCATGATCCTCGGGAAGCGTGACCCGAAGGAGAACGGTGACCACGCCCAGGTCATAAATCCGGGCGGTGACGGTAAGCGGAAAGTCAAGATCAGGCGGCCCACCGTTCCGGTGGTCCAGTTCCACGGTCAACGGCGGGTTTTTGAAGGAAATCGATTTCGGCCCAACCCGGCTCAGGCGCAGGCGGGAAACAGGCTTGGCGCCGGCCAGGATGGCTTCGGCCCGTTCCAGGTCTATTTCCTGAGCGATGTCGTACAAACGGTAGATCCAAACTGCGGCCTGCATGGCTTGGAGCCTCCCAATCTCCATATTACATAATTTGCCTTGGCAACACAAGCGGGCGGCTTGGCCTCGCCGGTGCAAGTAGTGTTTCATCCGGTGGGGAGAATATATACGGATGTCCACCGGGACCTTGGGGGGGGGGGTTAGTCGGGCGGGCGGTCCGTCAGGGCACTCCCCTGTACCGTGCCCCGTCTTTCCAACTCCCGCTCTATGCGGCGGAGCATTTCGGACTTGGTCAGCCGCCAGCGTGGGGCCACCAGCAGATCACCATCCAGAACGTCACCCACCAGCCGGTGGATGGTGATGCGGGGACCAAGGTGCTCCAGGAAGTCACACACCCAGCGCACGTATTCGGCCGGCGCAAGCACCTCCAGGCCGCCGTTCTGATAGGCGGCGGCAAGCGGTGTGCCCCGGAGCACCTGCAGGTGGTGGATCTTCACTCCGTCCAGCCGGAGTTCGGTAAGGGCCCGGGCCGTGGCCACGGCGTCCGCCGGCGTCTCTCCCGGCAACCCCAGAATGACGTGGGCACAGACGAAAATGCCCCGCCCGCGGGTCCGGCAAACCGCATCCATAAACTGCTCGGCGGTATGTCCCCGGTTGATCCGGACCAGGGTCCGGTTGTGGATCGACTGCAGGCCGTACTCGAGCCAGACGTGCCGGGTGGCCGCGTACGATTCGATAAGGTCCAGCACCGGGTCTGGGACGCAGTCCGGGCGGGTGCCGATAGCCAACCCGATCACGTCCGGGTGCGCCAGTGCCGCATCGTAAATTCTTTCCAGCTGCGCCGGCGGGCCGTAGGTGTTAGTGTAGTTCTGCAGGTAGGCCAGAAACTTGACCGCATTGCGGTGCCGGCGCCTTAGACGGGAGGCCCAGACCGCAATCTGTTTGTCAATCGGGAGCGCCCGGTCGGCGAACGGGCCGAAGCTCGGGTTGTAGCAGAACGCGCAACCCCCCCGGCCGATTGTCCCGTCGCGGTTGGGACAGCTGAACCCGGCGTCCAGGGGGATCTTGTAGACCGGAGCACCGAACCGCTTCCTCAGAAAACGGCTGAACGGGTAGTACCGACTAACCACTGATAACAGGCCTCCCGTTACGAATGCTGGTCATGTCGGGCGCTTATTCGCCCTCGCTGCGTTTTTGGTAGTAGCGCAGGAAATCGGAGGCGGTGAGAATTCGTACACCCCTAAACTCGCCGAGGCTCAGCAGGTGCCGGTCCTGAGTGACGATATAGCAGGCCCCGCCGGCCACCGCACATTCGAGGAAACGGTTGTCCGCCGGGTCGTCCGGGATGCACTCGAACCGCAAGTCGGTCTGAATCAACCGGGCTTTGGCGAGCAGCTGTTCCAGTCCGCGTTCCCGTTTTTGGAGGGCCTCCGCCGGCCCGAACCGCATTTTAGAGAAAATGTCCAGGTATTCGCCCCGGATAGCTTCGGTAACCAATGCTTCCAGCACGCCTTCGAGCCACAGCCGAACCACCCTGCCCGATGACGATCGGTCGGGGTTGATCAGGCCGCCCATGACTATGTTGGTATCGACCACGATCCGGAAGCGCTTTTTCTCCAGCTCACTCACCTCGACAAACTCAGTCGCGGATCTCAAAGCGGACATACTTGCCGGTGGGTGCCTCCCAGTCCACCGTTACGTTCGAAACGCGGGCCCGCGGGGGCCCTTCCCGGCACCAGTTCAGCAGGTCCTCCACGGCTTGCCGGTTGCCTTCGAAAACCGCCTCGACCGCACCGTACGGCCGGTTCCTTATCCAGCCCTTGACGCCGCGTGCCTCGGCTTCCTCCAGAGTTGCCAGGCGGAAATAGACCCCCTGGACCTTCCCGGTGATGACGGTCCGCACCCTGACCAGTGCCAACCTTATCCCCTCCAGTTTAATAATCCTTGGTTTTCTTGCCAAATTGACCGCACCCGCGCCGCCGGGATATAATGCAACCGATACCCCCGGGGAGGTGCATCCGATGAAATGCAAGGTCTGCCGGGGTGCGGCCATTGTGCAGTTTCCGGCGCACAACGCCAACTTCTGTGCCGAACACCTCGACCAGTTCTTTGTGCGGCAGATAGAAAAGACCATCCGGAGACACCGTATGCTCGCCCCCCGGGAGAATGTGTTGGTCGCCGTATCGGGAGGCAAGGATTCCCTGGTGGTGGCTGACGTCTTGACCCGACTGGGCTACGAAGTCCGGGGCCTGCATGTCGACCTCGGCATCGAAGACAACGGGTTTTCGGACCAGTCCCTGGACATCTGCCGGCGGTTTTTCACCGACCGGGGCCTGCTTTTGGAGGTCTTCAGCCTGAAAAGCGAGTTCGGCAAAGGAATCAAAGACGCCGGACGGCGTTTCGACCGCTTCTGCTCCGTCTGCGGGATGACCAAACGCCACCTGATGAACGCCCGCGCCGTTGAACAGGGCGTGGATGCACTGGCCACCGGACACCATCTGGACGACCTGTCGGCCGCCCTGTTTGCGAACCTGCTGCGCTGGGACTTGCGTTACCTGGCCAAGGGTGTCCCCTGCCTGCCTCCGGACGACGGTTTTTGCCGCAAAATCAAGCCGCTGGCTCTGGTTTCCGAAAAGGAAACCGCCGCCTACGCCGCCATGCGCGGTATCGAGGTGGTCACCGCGACCTGCCCGTTTTCCAGGGAGGCCAAATTCAAGCACTACAAGGAGCTGCTCTCGGCCGTCGAACAAAAGTCACCGGGCAGCAAGCGGGCGTTTTACGAGGGGTACGTACAAACGGCGGCGCTTTTCCAGGGCCGGGAC
>JACUUW010000300.1 GCA_014859075.1 Desulforudis sp. | reverse complement strand
AGTCCTGGGCCAAGTCGGGGTGCTTTTGTAGAAACGGCACGGCCCGGTGGGCGACGGGGTAAAAGGCCCGGGCCAGGCGGGCAAGCCGGCGCAGTTCGGGCCGGATACGTTCCTCCACCAGGCGCTGGTACACCGGGCCCACTTTGGCCAACGAACGTTCCCCCGCAGCCACCGCCTCGGCGGCCAGAGTGGCGCTGAACAAGGCCCAGTAAATTCCCTCGCCGGTCATGGGGTCGGCGAATCCGCCGGCGTCACCCAGCAGGATCACCCGGTTGCCGGCGACCGGACCATCCCCCCGCCAGTCCACCGGGATGGGACAAGCACGAAAGACTCCGGCTCCCCGAAGGGCTTCCCGTTTCAAGTAATGCAACAAGTGTTCCTTGAGGTTTTTTGTGCGGGGATCGGTGGTGTACACCCCGACGCTGAGATGGTCGCGTTTGGGAAAGACCCAGCCGTAGCCGCCCGGCACCGCCGAGAAATCGACGGAAAGCATTTCCCCAAGCGCCTCGCCACTGCGGGAGTACGGGACCTCGGTAACAACACCAAGGGCACCCAAGGCCTCTGGATACGGCCGGCCCAAGTGGGCGGCGATCCGGCTGTGTGCCCCGTCCGCACCGACCAGCAGTGCACACCGGTACGGTCCTCCCGGAGCGTGGACGACGACGCTCCGCCCGTCGTCCACGAAACCGGTGACCGTAGCGCCCTCGACCAGCCGGGCTCCCGCCCGGACAGCCTCACGCACCAGGAAGTGATCGAACCGGTCGCGCCGAACCATGTGGCATATCGGATAGTCCCAGGACAACTCCAGCAGGGTTTGAAAACCAAAGGTTGAACGGTTGAGGGCGCCCTCAAGGACTTCATCCCAGGGGAAGGGGATGAGTGTTGCCGCTTTGGGGGTGACACCGCCGCCGCAGGGCTTTACCCGGGGCAGATGGTGTTTCTCAAGTACTAAGACTTCCCGGCCCGCCCCGGCCAAGTGGTAGGCCAGGAGGGCACCCGCGGGACCGGCCCCCGCGATGACGACCTCGCACCGCTCCGCCACTTCAATGCCGCCTCCTATTGGGGAGTAAACGCTTCAGTTGGTCAAACTGCTCACCGGCGCGGGGATTCGGCCGCCCCGCCGCACAAAACCGGCCGCGCCGAACCGGTTGACCGGCATCACCGGTGCCCGACCCAAAAGGCCGCCGAACTCCACGAAGTCCCCCTCCCGCTTTCCGGGCACGGGAATCAGGCGGACCCCCGTGGTTTTGTGATTTACCACGCCGATTGCGATCTCGTCCGCGATCAGGGCGGCGATGGTTTCGGCGGTTGTGTCTCCCGGCAGGGCGACCATGTCAATCCCAACCGAGCAAACCGCTGTCATTGCTTCCAGTTTGTCCAGACTCAGGGCGCCGGATTCCACAGCCCTGATCATTCCGGCGTCCTCACTCACCGGAATAAACGCCCCCGAAAGACCACCAACGTATGAGGAAGCCATGGCGCCGCCTTTCTTCACGGCGTCGTTCAGCAGCGCCAGTGCCGCGGTCGTTCCCGGGGCTCCGCAGACCTCGACGCCCATGGACTCGATGATCTCGGCCACACTGTCCCCGACCGCCGGGGTCGGAGCCAGGGAAAGGTCTACAATCCCGAAGGGCACGTCGAGCCTTCGCGCTGTCTCCCGCCCGACCAGTTCGCCCATGCGGGTAACCTTGAAGGCCATTTTTTTAATTTGTTCGGCTAGGGCACCCAGGTCGGCGTCCGGGAGCTGCGCAACCGCGTTTTTGACCACACCCGGCCCGCTCACGCCCACGTTGAGCACACACTCCGGTTCCCCGACTCCGTGGTAAGCACCGGCCATGAAGGGGTTGTCTTCGGGCGCGTTGGCAAACACCACCAGTTTCGCGCAGCCGAGCCCGTCCCGGTCGGCGGTACGCGCGGCCGTTTCCTTGATGGTTCGGCCCATCAGGTAGATCGCGTCCATGTTGATGCCGGCCTTGGTGGTGGCCACGTTCACCGAAGCGCAGACCCGCTCGGTGGTCGCGAGGGCGTCGGGGATGGTCTCGATCAGGAGTCGGTCTCCCCCGGTGAAGCCCTTGTGCACCAACGCTGAAAACCCGCCGATGAAGTTAACGCCGACATCGCGGGCGGCTTGGTCAAGCGTCCGGGCCAAGGCCAGGTAAGCCTCCGGGTCCTGCCCGCCCGCAACCAGCGCCAGCGGGGTCACCGCGATACGCTTGTTCACAATCGGAATGCCGTATTCCCGCTCGATTTGTTCGGCGACAGACACCAGCCTCCCGGCCACGCCGGTGATTTTCCGGTGAATCTTCCGACACAGGGAATCCGGGTCCGAGTCGACGCAATCGTGCAGGCTGATCCCCATCGTGACCGTGCGGATATCAAGGTTTTCATTCTGGATCATCCGGATGGTTTGGATGATTTCGTCCAGGCCCAGCATCCCGCATCCCCCGCTTTCTCAGCTTAAAGTCTGCTCTTGGTGTACCGCCAGGCGTCCCCCGACCGACCAGGTCGAAGCCGGTGCTCCGCTGCAGGCGTCCCCTCCCGCGACTGGTGCTCCGCTCCGACGGCGGAACGGCTCGGCTCGGGGCGCGCTGCCACGCCTCCTGCGCATTGCGATCGATAATCGTACACGCTGACCGAAAGTGATGCCTGCACGATCCGATTACGCTGGTTGTTCCCTATAGGTACGTCGCGTCCTCGTCGGCGGCAGCGCCGACCTCGCTTTCGCCGGCCGCCGTTACCGTCGCTCCGCAATGTCGCGATCCGGGGACGCCATCCCGGGCACCCACAACCTCAGCAATAAGGCTTCCCCGTAGCGCAACCAGTTTTAGCGTCAGTCATCAGTGAACAGCAAACTGGATGTCTTATACCACCGACCGAGCACTGACCACAGACGACTTGACGTTAGTCTTCGGCCGCCCGGCATCCCTGTAAGCAAACTACACTGTTTGAACAATAACACCAGTGCCATCGGAAGCCGACCATACTTTAGGTACCTTTGAGACCGTTCAAACGAGCATGGCGCGGAAGGCGGCACCGACCGAAGCGACGCGTACTGGGTGGTACGCGAGCGCACGGGAGGCGGCGCCTGACAAAGCCAGGCGACGTTTATCAACGGTCTCACGCATTATATCCTGTGCATGTAGAGGAAAGCATCCTCATGCTGCGCTTCAATCCGCAGGCCGAGCTCTCGGCCCTTAGCCGTCAGCAACTCCTTCAGGGTGCCCAGGTCAACTTTGCTCCCACCCATGTCGGCCACCAGGATCATGACAAAGAACTCCTGCAGAATGGTCTGACTGATGTCCAGGATGTTGACCTGGTTCTCGGCCAGTACCTGGGCCACCCCGGCAATGATTCCGACCCGGTCACGGCCCAGCACAGTGACGATTATACGATTTGAACCGGACACTGCCTCAATCCCCCCAATCGCTGTCCTATGACTGTGCCGCGCGCTCCCCGGGAAAGACGGATGCCCGCCCGCAACCCGCAGGAAGCGGCCGGACATCAATTACCCCACTTCCAACCTTTCACTTCTCATTTTAGGTTTCGGCACGTGCCGGCCGCAACGTTTTCGGCCATCTTTCCTTCAGGTCCAACCACAACTGGCTGGAAATAAAAACTGAAGAATAAGTCCCGCTGGTCACACCGATGATCAGGGCCAGGACGAAGGTCTTCAGGGTCGCGCCGCCCAGGAAGTACAGAGCCACCAGCATAAACAGCACCGTAAGCGCCGTGTTAGCGGAGCGTGCCAGGGTCTGCCACAGGCTCCGGTCGATGATGCTCTCCAGCGGTTCGGTCTTCCTGGCCCCCTTGATATTCTCCCGGACCCGGTCAAAGATGACGATGGTCGCGTTAATGGAATAGCCCAGAATGGTCAGAACAGCCGCCACGAAAGCGCTGTCCACCTGCAGCCAGAAAATCGAAAACAGGCTCAAGGTGACCAGGGCATCGTGCAGCAGGGCGGCCACGGCGGCAAGGCCCTGCTTGAACTCAAAGCGCCAAGTGATATAGACCACCATGGCGATGGACGCAATGATCAGCGCGAGAATGGCGCGTTGGGTCAGCTCCTTGCCGATCACGGGACCCACGGAATCGTTGCGCAGTACCGTCAAGCCGCCCAACTCGTCCTTCAGGCCGGCCACCATCGCCTGGTTCCGCTCCTCGGTGATCACCCCGGTGCGTATCAGCACCTGATTTTCACCGCTGAGCTGAACCACCGACTGTTCCAGACCGTGCTCGGCCAAAACGGTGCGGACCTCTTGCACGGTCACCACCTGTTCGAATCGCAGTTCGATCAGACTGCCGCCGGTGAAATCAATCCCCAGGTTCAAGCCCCGGAACAGGAGGGAGATGATCCCCGGGATAATAATTAGTAACGAAATGATGTACCAGTACTTGCGCTGTCTTACAAAGTTAAACACTGCCGCTCCTCCTTCGAATTCCCTACACCCGCACGCAACACGCTAAGTCCGGGCCTCCGACCTCCCAGTCAATCCCCAGGGGAAACCGCTCTCGGCGGTTTCCTTCGAGTCCCACCTCATCCACTTCTCACTTCTGTTCAAGCCCGGTACAACCGGGGACTGTTGGCAATGCCGCTACCCGCAACAAGCTGTAAAACCCACCTGGTCAGGACCAGGCCGGTAAACATACTGGTCAGAATACCGATGCCCAGCGTGAGCGCAAAGCCCTTGATCCAAATAGGTAGTAAGGCGTAGAGGATGGCGGCCGCGATCAGGGTGGTCACGTTTGCGTCCAGGATGGTTACCAACGCCCGCTTGAACCCGGCGTCGACCGCCGAACGCAGGGAGCGCCCGGTACGCAGTTCCTCTTTCAAACGTTCGAAAATGATGATGTTAGCATCAATGGCGATTCCCAGCGAGAGCAGGAAGCCGAAGATACCCGCTAGGGTAAGGGTGGCGTTGAAAGCCGCCAGGATCAGCAGCACCAGAATGCCGTAAACCGTCAGGGAAAAGGCGGCCACGAACCCGGGCAGACGGTAGTAGGCCACCATGAAGGCCAGAATGGCCCCAAACCCGATCATCCCGGCATTGACCGAACGCGCCAGGGAATCGGCGCCCAACCACGGTCCGACCATCCGCTTCTCCATCACGTTCAGCTTGACCGGGAGCGCGCCGGAACGCAAGAGCACGGCGATGCGGTGCGCCTCTTCCAGGGACTCGTAGCCTCTGATAAACGCCTTGCCATTCAAGATGGGTTCATCGATTCTGGGGTTTTGGAGCAGGTCCTCGTCCAGGTAAATGGCCAAATGCCGGCCCTCGTGGGCCGTGGTGACCTCGCCGAAAGTACGGGCTCCTTCCGGGTTCCAGGTCAGGTTCACGACCGGCTCCCCGGTCTGCGGGTGAAACGCCTCCCGGGCGTCGGCCAGGTCGGCGCCGGTGAGGACCGTTTCCCCGTCATCGGTTTTAAATATCAGGTCGGCCGGCCGGATCAGGTCCCGGACCACCTGGTCGGGATCATCGACGCCGGCGATCTCGACGACGATCCGCGTCAATCCCTGCTGCTGGAGCACCGGCTCGGTCACCCCGAACTGGTCGATCCGCTCTTCCAGCATCCCCATGGCCCGTTTGACCGCATCCGGAGTGGCCCTTCTTTCCTCGGTATCGACCGCCTCCAGGACCACATGCACGCCGCCCTGCAGGTCCAGGCCCAAGTTGATGTCCTGAGTCAACGGCAGCCACGGCACATTCGGCACCCGTGAAAAAGCCGCAAACGCAACGACAGCCGCCAGCGCCATAATTGCGGCGACCTTGAGCAAGTTACCCAATCTCAACTTCAATTTCTCCCCTTACAGTAGTTTGGCGCCATTGATGACCAGTTCAAAATTCGAGTTCAAGAAGTTAGCCGCCCGGCGGCACAAGGACATCCGGCTCAAAAAGATTTCAAAATACTCCATCACCGGACAGATCTCTATGTCAATGGTCAACTCCAGGGTGATCGCCCTCCGGTCTTCGTGCACCCACAAGAACGAATGCTCCACCGCGTAGTTCACCCGGTCGTGGATGTCGAAGGTGGCAAAGTCCGGGTTGCGTACCCGCGAACGGTGTACGTCGGACTTGTCCGCCAGAATCAGGGCCGCGGACACCACGTTAATCGGCTGACCATATTCTTCTTCGTGATTGGCGATCGCTGAAATCACCTTTGCAATTTCGTCAGGGGGCATCCCCATCTCCTGCAATGCCGACAAGGCGATAAGGGCCCCGGAAATACCGTGATGGCTGCGGCTGACCACGTTGCCGATGTCGTGCAGGTAACCGGCGATGGCCGCCAACTCGGCGTCGCGCCCCGAATGGCCCAGGCGTTCCAGGATGTTACGGGCGATGCTGGAAACCAGGTTGACGTGGCGGTAGCTGTGCTCTGTAAAGCCCATCACTCCCAGGAACCTGTTGCCGTTGCGTATGTAACTGTCAACGGTCGGGTTGTTCTTGACGTCCTGAAGAGTGATCAACCGACGTCCCCCTATTGAGCAGCAAGAGTCCTATGTCCCTAGCCTTCTCTGCGAACCTGGGCGATGGAAGACTTCAGCAGCTCGATTTTAACGTTGTCCGCCACCTTCAAGGTCACGGAATCTTCCTTCATCTTAACAATGGTGCCATAAATCCCACCGGCGGTGATCACCGGATCATTCACCTGCAGGTTTCTGACCATCTCAGCATGTTTCTTCTGCCGGACCTGCTGGGGCCTGATCAAAAGGAAGTACAGAAGGGCAAAAAGTCCGACAATATACAGAACTGAAATCATTGCCTCGTTTGTCATACCTTACCTCCTTTCTTGATTTTTAGTACTGATTTCGCTTCGGGTATGGTTTCTCCTGTCTTACCATATGTACTTTTACTACAAAATCACTATGGTGTCAAATAAGACGCGAGGAACTCCGACCGCAGGTGATCGAATCGCTCCTCCCGGACGGCCTCTCGAATTCGTGCCACGAGGTCAAACAGAAAATGCAGATTATGGATGGTCGTCAACCTTATTCCCAATACCTCGCCGGCTTTTAAAAGGTGGTGGATGTACGCCCGGCTGAAGTACCGGCAGGCATAGCAGCCACAACCGGGTTCGAGCGGACGGAAATCCCGGGCACACCCGGCGTTGCGCACCACGAGCCTTCCGTTCCGGGTGAACACCGCACCGTGTCGGGCCATGCGCGTGGGGAGCACACAGTCGAACATGTCCACCCCGCGGGCCACCGCCTCAAACAGGCACTCCGGGGAACCGACGCCCATGAGATACCGCGGGCGGTCCGCCGGGATCAGCGGTATGGTCCATTCCAGGGCCTTGTACATCAACGACTTGGGCTCACCGACCGAGAGACCGCCGATACCGTAGCCCGGGAAATCAAGCTCAACCAGGGCCCGGGTGCTCCGCTCCCGCAGATCGCGGAATACGGAGCCCTGGATAATCCCAAACAAGACCTGGCCGTTCCCTTCAACCGAACGGGCCCGCGCGGCCCAACCGGTGGTCCGGTCGGTGGCGGCCCGGGCTTCCTCATAGGAACAGGGGTACGGCGCGCATTCGTCAAGCACCATCGCGATATCAGAGCCAAGCGCCCGTTGAATCTCCACTACCTTTTCCGGCGTAAAGAAGTGCCGCGACCCGTCGATGTGCGACCGGAACTCCACACCGTCGTCGTTGATCTTCCGGAGCGGCGCCAGGCTGAACACCTGGAAGCCGCCGCTGTCGGTGAGGATCAGCCCGTCCCAGTGCATGAAGCGGTGCAGTCCGCCCGCCTCCCGGACCAGTTCGTGCCCGGGACGCAGGTACAGGTGATAAGTGTTGCTCAGGATGATGCGGGCCCCGAGGTCACGCACCTCTTCGGGAGTCATGGTCCGAACGGTGCCCCGGGTGCCCACCGGCATAAACACCGGCGTCTCCACCGCACCCAGGAGGGTGGTCAGCCGGCCGACCCGGGCCCAGGTGCGGTCGTCCTGCTTCAGCACTTGAAACGAGATGGTCATTTTACTCCTCCGGACCGCTATTGCAAATAAGTTAATAAGTTAGTGCCTGGCACCTTATAAGATCAACATGGCGTCGCCGAAGCTGAACAGCCGGTAGCGCCGGCGAATCGCCTCCCTGTAGGCCGCCAGCACCCTCTCGCGCCCGGCGAAGGCGCTGACCAGCATCAACAAGGTGGACCGAGGCAGGTGAAAGTTGGTGATCAGGGCGTCAATGACGCGGAACTGATACCCGGGATGGATGAACAGGTCGGTCTCCCCGGCCACCGGCGCCAGGCAACCGTCAACGGACGCGGCCGACTCCAGGCAGCGAGTGACCGTGGTCCCGACCGCAATCACCCGGCCCCCGGCCTCCTTTGTCCGCTCCACGGCCCGGACCACCTCCTCCCCGACCTGGAAGAACTCGGTATGCATGCGGTGTTCCAGGACGTTCTCCACCTGAACCGGGCGAAAGGTGTCCAACCCGATGTGCAACACAATGAAAACGGTCCCGACTCCCATTTCCCGGATATCATCCAACAACTCGGACGTGAAATGCAGGCCGGCCGTCGGGGCCGCCGCCGAACCCGGTTTTTCGGCGTAGACCGTCTGGTAACGGTCCTGTTCACCCGGCGTGAGAGGTTTCTTAATGTAGGGGGGCAGCGGCACCTCCCCCACCTGCCGCAGTGCGTCCTCGAAGTCACCCGTCCACGCCAACCTTACCAACCTGCCGCCCGCCCCCGTGCGCCCGAAAACCTCCGCGGACAGAAGCGTACCAAAGGAGAGCCGGCTGCCTGTCCTTACCCGCTTTCCCGGACGCACCAGGGCTTCCCATATTCGGTCGTCGGTCGTCGGTTGTCGGTCGTCGGTTTTTGTCGATGGCCGGTCTCCGTGTGCCGCCGGTACATCGTCGCTGATCGGTGCGGGACGCAACAACAGAACTTCCACCCGTCCTCCCGTGGGTTCTTTTCGCCCCAGAAGACGCACCGGCATCACCCTTGTTTCGTTTAACACAAGCAGGTCCCCCGGCCGGAGGTAATCCATGAGTTCGCCAAACCGCCGGTGTTCCAAGTCACCGGTGGTCCTGTGCAGCACCAGCAGCCGGGAACCCACCCGGTTCGGCAAAGGTTCCTGGGCAATCAATTCTGTTGGCAGCTCATAGTCAAAATCGGCGAGTTTCATCGCTTCAACACTGCGACCCCGTTCTAAAGAAGATAATGCCAGGCAAGTAAGAAATGGGAGATCGAGAGCGGCCATTTGGTTGGTGACAGCCGATCCACTACGGGAGAGGCGAAAACCCGGGCCGTGCCCACAAGGCTTAACTTTCGATGATCCACTTCTTGATTTCGGCTTTTTTCGGTACTCGGCCGGCCACCTTGACGTCACCGTTGATGACCAGTCCCGGGGTCAGGAACACACCGTAACCAACGATCAAGTCCAGGTTTTCCACCTTGGTCACTTCGGCATCGACACCCAACTCCTTCACGACCGCACGGACGTCCGCGTCAAGCCGCTGGCACTTGCGACACCCCGGACCAAGCACCTTGATTTCCACTCACGATCAACTCCCGTACAAATTAAAGGCCTCTGTACGTGCGAGGGCATCAACGCCGGAAAAACAGGTTCAGCACCACGGTCAGAAAGATGCTGAGCAGGACGGCGGTCACCACCGGGAAATAGAAAGTGAAATTACCCCGTTGGATCAGAATGTCCCCCGGCAGGCGGCCGACACCCGGGATCTTGCCGCCCAAGAACATCAGCGCCCCAAGAGCGGCGATGACCACACCCAAAACAATGAGAACCTTCCCGAAGTATTGAAAGATATCCATCAATCTTTCTTCCCCTTTTCCCGCCGTTCGAAACGCTCTCTCTCGCTGAAGACGCAGCCGCAGTACTGCTGACGATAAAGCCCCAGTTCCCGGGACCGACGCACGCCGTCCCGAAAACCGGATCGGTAATCCTCGTAATGGAAGGGTACGCCGTAATCGGCTGCTGCGGCCTGTCCAACCTCGCGAACCAGGTCGTGCTTCTGATATGGACTTACCAGAAGGGTGGTGGAAAAAGCGTCGAACCGCCCTTTCTTTGCCACCTGGGCGGCCTGTCGGAGCCGCAGTGCATAGCAGAAGCGGCAGCGTTCTCCTTCCCGGTAGGCAACCCGCCGGAAGTATTCCTCGAGCGGGTATTCGGCCGCGAAAATCACCGGCCAGTCTTCCCGCCCGGCGAAATCAGCCAAGGTCTCCCGGCGCCGCCGGTATTCCGAATAGGGATGAATATTCGGGTTGAAAAAGTAGCCGTGTGCTGTACATCCCTGTTCTTTCAGCCGGGCCAGAGGGAAAATCGCGCACGGACCGCAACAAACGTGCAGCAGTATTCGCCGGCCCTCAAGTTCGGAAATGGTCTGTCACCACCCGTTACCACATGGTTTCCTGGCTGGTGCCGGACGGCAGTGGGTGTCCCAGGTGACGGTAGGCCAGGGGCGTAGCCACCCGACCTCGCGGTGTGCGGGCGATCAAGCCGATCTGCAGCAGATAAGGCTCGCAGACGTCCTCCAGGGTCACCGCCTCCTCGTTGGTCGCAGCCGCCAGGGTCTCCAGTCCAACCGGCCCACCGTCGAAGTTTTCGACCAGCACCGAAAGCAGATGACGGTCGGTCCCGTCGAGACCCAGCTCATCGACGCCCAAGAATTCGAGGGCCTCGCGTGCTTTGCCGGCCGTGACCGCGCCCCCGACACGGACCTGTACATAGTCCCGGACTCGCTTGAGAAGCCTGTTGGCTACCCGTGGCGTCCCCCGCGCCCGCCTGGCGATCTCGCTCGCCCCCGCGGGTTCCAAGTCAACCTGGATGATCGCCGCGCCACGCAGCAGGATGGCCTCCAGTTCCTCGATTTCATAGAACTCCAGGCGGCTGATCACGCCGAACCGGTCCCGCAACGGGGAGGTCAAAAGACCCGCCCGGGTGGTGGCGCCCACCAGGGTGAACCGGGGCAGGTTCAAACGCAGGGACCGGGCACCCGGACCCTTACCGATTACTATGTCCAGGGCGAAGTCTTCCATTCCCGGGTACAGAATCTCCTCAACCGTCCGGGACAGCCGGTGGACCTCGTCGATAAACAGGATATCCCCCGGACCCAGGTTGGTGAGAATCGCGGCCAGGTCCCCCGGCCGCTCGATTGCGGGCCCGGAAGTCACCCGGATACTCCCGCCCATCTCCCGCGCGATGATGTGCGCCAGCGTAGTCTTGCCCAGTCCGGGCGGCCCGTACAGCAACACGTGGTCCAGGGGCTCACCGCGCTTCCGGGCGGCTTCGATGTACACGCTCAAGGTCTCCCGAACGTGGACCTGCCCGGTGAACTCGTACAGGTACCGGGGACGCAAGGTCGCCTCGTCCAAGTCCTCAGACTCCAGGTTGGGTGTGATAATCCTCTCCACCTTCAACCCCCCGAATTAGCCACCCAGTATGCGCAGGGCGGAACTGACCAGGCCGGCGGCCTCGGCATCCCGGTCGTTCACCCGGCTGAGTGCTTCCCCGGCTTCGCGCGACGAGTAGCCCAGGCTGATCAGGGCGGCCAGAGCTTCACTTTGAGCCGTGGTGTCGTGCACGCGCCCGTCCCCGACGGCCACCAACTGCTGTTTCTCAATCCGGTCCCTGAGTTCCACGACGATGCGACGGGCCGTTTTAACCCCTATTCCGGGTACTGTGGTCAGAAGTGTGGTGTCCTCCCGCAAGATAGCGGTCAGGAGCCGCCGGGCGCCCAATCTTCCCACCGCCGCCAGCGCCGTCCGCGGGCCGATACCGGCGACTTCGAGGAGTTGGAGATAGGCGGTACGGTCCAGTTCCTCCGTAAACCCGAAGAGTTCGAAGGCGTCTTCCCGAACCACCAGGTGGGTGAAAAGCCTGACGTTCTCACCCGGGGCGGGCAAAGAGGCGGCGAGTTCTGGAGAAACCTGCACCCGCAGTCCGATACCGCCGAGCTCAACCACTACGGCCTCCGGATGGACGCGGACCAGCTTTCCCTTCAGGTAGTCAACCATTGAATCGCCTCCACCCCCGGTGATGGCAATGACAGATCGCTACCGCCAAGGCGTCGGCGACGTCGTCCGGCCGGAGCGTCTCGGTCAGCCCAAGAATAGTGCGCACCATGTACTGAACCTGCTTTTTGCCGGCTCTGCCGGCCCCGGTAAGTCCCAGTTTTACCTGGCTGGGGGTATACTCAACAACCGCGGCGCCCGCCTGTCTGGCGGCCAACAGGGCAACGCCGCGGGCCTGACCGACCGGGACGACCGTGCTGGTATTCCGGTTGATGAACAGCTGCTCGACCGCCACGTCCTGGGGACGGTAACGTTCCAGCAACGCGGTGAGTTCCCGGTACAGTATCTCCAATCGAGCAGCCTCCGGGGAAGCTGCCGGGGTGTGGATACAGTCGTAGGCCACGACCCGGTAGTTGCTGCCGCTGACTTCCAGTAGCCCGTAACCGGTTCTGGCCATTCCCGGATCCAGGCCCATAATAACAGCCATGGCTTCCCTCCTGGGAAGCCTATTCGACGGTAGACATGCTAATCCTGCTGTATTTCGTCTAGATTTTCCAGGGCTGCGTGCAGTGCTTCCTCGTCCGGAAACTCCAATTCCCGGCGCAGTTCATCCTGCAGTTCGCAGGATTGCTCCGCGAAAGCCGTGGCTTGAATAAGCTTCAATCGGTAAAACTCGGGCAGGCGGTCCACCGGAATGTCCTTCACCTGCAGCAGTCTCCCGCCGCCGCCCAGCGGTCCTTCAAAAACGGCCACGCGGCCGTCATAAACGCCCAAGTGCCGGTATGACGCATGTTCGGCACATAGTTTCGAGGTCTTTTGCGATACCGCCATTTCTTCCGGCAGGTTCAAGAAAACCGACCAACCGTCCGAATCCGGATAAAGGTCCAAGATTTCCGAAATAGTCAGCCCTTGGAGTTCCAGAGGTGCCTGCCCCTGTTCAACATCCCGGTGGCCACAGGCGTAAACGGTCTCGTGCCGGAACACGGTGGTCTCTTCGACGGTCGGTGAAGGGACGGCCGGCGTGTTTATAACTCCCCCCCAGACCCAGAATCCGATTACCCCTAGAATAGCCAGGAACAGGGCCGCTTTGGGGATCATGTGTTTCCCAACCATGCCTTGACCCTCCGTAAGGAAAATATTAGTTAATTATTACCGATATCGACACATAAAATACCGGCAACAAAAAAGGCCTGCTTCGCAGACCTGAGAGGTTTCTGTGTCCCGCACCGTCCTAAAAGGGAGGAATGGGCGGCATTTCGCGCTTGTGCCGGTTTCGTTCAATTAAACTGTTGACAATGTTCTGCACCCGCTCGCTCCCTCTGCCGTGCATTAAGTAGTCATCCAGTTCCTGATAGGTGATACCCAGTTCAAGCTCATCGTTGTGGTCGTCCCAAAGCCCTGCCGACGGTGCTTTTTCGATGACTCTTTCGGGCAACTTAAGGTATCTGGCCAACTCCCTGACTTCGGCTTTCAGCAGGTTCGCCAGGGGTAACAGATCGGCGCCGCCATCGCCGTATTTGGTGTAGTAACCAATCATGATTTCGCTCCGGTTTCCGGTACCCACCACCAGATACCGGTGGCGCGCCGCAAAATAGTACAGGGCGGTCATCCTCAGTCGCGGCTTGATGTTGGCCACGGCCAAGTCGCTCTTGTTTGCTTCGGTATATTCCTCGCCACTCAGCTGTTTGAGGAAGGTGGTAAACACATCGTTCAAATCCACCGTTTCAGTCTCAAGCCCAAGATGCGCGGCGACCAGTCGGGCATCATCCGCATCCTGCGGGTGACTGAAACAAGGCATAATCACCCCAAGGGAATTGTGAGGAAAAGCTTCCCGGCAAAGTACCGCCGCCACCGCCGAATCGATACCGCCGCTCAAACCCAGTACCAGACCCCGCCTCCCGGCTTCGACTGTCTTAACCCGCAACCATTCTGCAAGTCTCGGCACTACTTTGTCTATATCCACCTGATCCCCGCCTTCCAGAATTCAGCCACATGTTATCACGTTAATATCGGGGTGTAAATCAGATCATTCTTGTACCTAATATATTCGCTCTCCGCTGGCGTTTTCCTTTGAAAAACTCTGTGATTTAGGGCACAAGGCTTCCCTTCGTGTCGTTAGGAATGCCCGTCCCGGGGAAAGGCTTAGTAGCCGAGTTCGGCCAGCAATCTGCGTGCATTGCCCCCCGTGATCTGCTCAAACGCCGTCCGGTCAAGACCGAGTTCCCGCAACCGTTCAATCTCCCAAGCCGAATTCCGGAACGGGTAATCGCTCCCCAAGAGAATCCGGTCCGTGCCGTGTTCCTGGATCATCAACCGCATGCGATCCTCCGCAAGGAAATTGAACGTGCTGGACGTGTCAAAGTAGACCGGCCGCCCAACCAGATGGTGCAACGACCGCTCCCACATCCGGTATCCCCCCATGTGCGCGGCCACCACCCTTATTCCGGGCACCAGGTCCAGAACACGGGCGAGCCGTTCCGGCGAGGTAAAGTTCGTCTTCGACGGCATTTCATCGTCGCCGACGTGCACAATGATCAAGAACTCGCGCTTGAGCCGTTCGTAGACCGCCAGTGCCCGGTCCTCGTCAAGATAGAACTCTTGAAAGTCGGGGTGGAATTTGACCCCTCTGACCCCGCAGGCCCGCAGCCGCGTGATCTCCGCTTCGGTTTCCGCCAACGGGCCGTGGGGATGCAGTGTCCCAAATCCGATCAGGTCCGGTCCGGTGTTGACCAAGGCCCAGTCGTTGGCCGCCCGCACCTGGTCGGGACGGGTAGCCGCTGTGAAGAATACGGCTGCCAGCAGTCCGGCCTGATGGCGAAGCTCAAGATATTCTGACTTAAGCCCCCGGTGGTTGACCGGGATCCGGTAGTGATCCCGCAGGTGTTCGACCACCTTCTCCGCCACCGCATCCGGAAAAAAGTGGGCGTGAAAATCAATCGGTGCCATACAAAACCCGCCCGTTAAAACAGCAGAATACTTCCTAGTTCGCCTTCAGTTATCACTCTCCTCCACCGTACCTTGTTTTCAAAATACTCAATAAGTGGGTGTGCAGCCCAATCAAATTTTCTCTTTGACGTACTCGTACGCCGGTTGGCAACAATCATCTTCCTCAAGATGTTACGTACGTGAAACTTGGTCCTTCGCGTTCTTTTCCCTGGAAAGGGGGGATAACGGGGGTCTCCGCATTTTCACCCTGGAGAAGCCTACTACTGGACCTGTTGAAAAAAGGGGAGTAATCTGCTTCACTTCTTTGGTACTATGAATGAACCAGAGGGCGGAAAGAATGTCCATTGAAGAGGAAATCTGGAGTACCAACTCTGATAAAATGTAGAGTTGTAGTTGATGCAAACCTCTGTCTTTTCCCCGCAACCAATAGCGCACACTTTGCAAACTTGTAGTTTTTCAATGTAGTCCTTGACTTAGTCCTTGACTTAGTTTAGCCTATTGTTGAGGTGAATTTTATGCCACTCTATGTAAACGTGCACGAGGCCAAAACTCGCCTTTCTCAACTGCTGGCACGAGTGAGAACCGGGGAGGAAATCATTATCGCCAAGGCCGGCGTACCCGTGGCCCGGTTGGTTCCGCTGGAAAACCAATCGGTTCCGCGCGTTGCCGGAAGTGCAAAGGGCAAGCTGACTATTGCTCCCGATTTCGATGCCCCCCTTCCCGAATCTCTGTTGGAAGATTTCGAAAAATGAGAGTGCTGTTGGACACACATGCCTTCTTGTGGTGGATTATCGACGATCCGCGCTTATCTTCACGGGTGCGGACGATCATCAGTGAGGGAACCAACGAGATATTCCTCAGTGCGGCGAGTGGTTGGGAGATAGCTATCAAAGCGGGATTGGGTAGACTGCAACAGTTGCAGGAGGACAATCTGGAACGCTTCATCTCGGAACAGTTAGCCCTCAACGCCATATTGAGCTTGCCGATCCGGATGAGCCACGCACTGCACGTTTACAGTCTACCGCTCCATCACCGGGATCCATTCGACCGCATGCTTGTAGCGCAATCACAGTTGGACGACCTCCCCGTGATAACAGCCGATCCGCTCATCGCGCGTTATCCCGTAAAAGTCATCTGGTAGCTTCCATGGGAAACGGGGTCAGGCTTAACTAGGCGTGGACAGGACCCACGATATGATTCCGGCCCAGTGGTAGCCCAGAGGACAGCGTATTAAACCTGCGCACTAGGCCCTGGTTCTTTTCGCTACCGGCGGCTGCGGACCAGGTGATCACCCTCACCATTGGTCAACTGGAAGCCCGGGTGGACGGCCAACCGTACCTGCTGGACGCCGAGCCCTTCATCAAGCCCGAAGCAACCGGACGCTGGTGCCGGTGCGCTTTGTCAGCGAGGCCCCCGGCGCATCGGTGGACTTTCGGGCCGAGACCGGACAGGTCTTGATCAAAGACCGCGGAACTGAAATCGTGCTGACCAGCGTTTCCAATCAGGTGCTGGTGAACGGCGGAGCCACGGATTGGTTTGCCCGGCGGAGATCATGCCGTCCGGACGCACCATCGTGCCGCTACGCTTCGTGAGCGAGACGCTGGGCGTCAAGGTGGGCTACAAGCGCATCACCATCACTCGGTAGCAAAGAACATCAGCCCCCCTCGGCCCCCGTAACTACGGTTGCGGGGGCCTTCTTTTAGGTGACAGCACCTCCGGGGAACCGGCACCCGGCTTAAAAACCGGCGGCGCGGTTCAGATCGGCGAGTAACCGATCCAATGCAAACCCGTGCCGCGCCGCCACCTCGGCCAGCGTTTCAAACAGGGAACTGCAGCAAAGACAACTCCCACACTGCGCCGTAAGCGTCGAATACCGGTCGTGTTTCCGGGTATTTTTCAATAATGTCCAGGATGGTCATTTCCCTGGTTATCACCTTGCTCCCCCTTTCGGCACCACCTTATATAACATCGGTCAATCGTTTCTGTCTAGATCCCGGCTTCATACCAGAACCAACTTCCTGTTATAGAACACCGGCCCCCACCGTTTTGGGCTACTTTAATAACTGCCTATTATGCTCCAGCCCAGAGATGGCGCATGTATAAGTAAAAGTAATTACTGTTAAAACGGTGCCTACATATTGATCGGTGCCGGTACCATGAGTGAAAACCCCCTGGAAATCCAGGGGGTTTTACATTCAGCTCCGGCGGCGTCCTACTCTCCCAGGGGTAAACCCCAAGTACCATCGGCGCTGGA
>JACUUW010000016.1 GCA_014859075.1 Desulforudis sp. | reverse complement strand
TATCCTGCCGCAGGAAGGCCTCGATGTCGCCGTATTTGGCCAGTGCCTCGTCAACCAGGGGGTTGGAACCCGGTACGTAAGCGCCGATGTTGACCAGATCCTCGGCTTCCTTGAAGGCCGCCAGCAAGCGGCGCAGTTTCGCGGCGTGGCGCTGATGCTCCGGGGACGCAATATCGGGCATCAGGCGGCTGGTGCTGTTCAGCACGTCGATCGCCGGGTAGTGGTCACGGGTCGCCAGGTCCCGGCTCAACACGATGTGGCCGTCCAAAATAGCGCGCACGGCGTCCGACACCGGTTCCTGCAGGTCATCCCCCTCCACCAGCACGGTGTAAAAGCCGGTGATCGACCCGTCCGCGCTGGTTCCGGTGCGTTCCAACAGCTTGGGCAGCGTGGCGAACACCGACGGGGTGTAGCCCCGGGTGGTCGGCGGTTCGCCCACCGCGAGGCCGACCTCCCGCTGCGCCAGGGCGAAACGGGTGACGGAGTCCATCAGAAACAGCACGTCCCGGCCGGAGTTGCGGAAATACTCGGCGATCGTCGTGGCCACCAGCGCCGCCCGCAGCCGGATCAAGGCCGGCTGATCGGAGGTGGCCACCACGACCACCGAACGTTTCAGGCCCTCCGGACCCAAATCACGTTCCAAAAAATCGTTCACCTCCCGTCCCCTTTCCCCCACCAGGGCCACCACGTTGACATCGGCGCTGCAGTACCGGCAGATCATCCCCAGGAGTACGCTCTTACCGACGCCGCTGCCGGAAAAAACGCCCAAACGCTGCCCGCGCCCGCAGGTCAGAAAACCGTCGAGGGCCCGCACACCGGTGGCCAGAACCTGGTCGATACGGCGCCGGGTCAAAGGACCGGGAGGCGCGTTATGCACCGGGTACTCCTCGGCCGCTTTCTCCAGGCCGCCGCCCGCGGACCGGTGACCCACAGCCGTCAAAGGACGTCCGAGCCCGTCCACCACCTGCCCCAGCAGGTGTTCCCCAACCCGAACGTTGAGCGTCCGGCCGAGCGGCTCCACGCGGCATCCGGGCCGGATTCCCTTCAGCTCACCGAGCGGCATGATCAAAGAAGTCCGCCCCCGGAAACCCACGACCTCCCCCTGAATCGGCGCAGACCCTCCCGGCACTTGCACGTCACAGATTTCCCCGATGGAGGTGTTCATGCCCTCGACCTCCACGGTCAAACCGATCACCTTGGTCACCCGTCCGAACAGCCGATAGGGCCGAACGGCACCCACCCGCGTGCGCCAGGACTGCAAATCCGGGGAAAAAGCTCTCTCGGCCAAGTCCTCATCACATCCTAATGAACCAGAATTCAGAATCCAGAATGAACCACAACGCACCAGAATCTTCCCTGCGTCACCCAATCCGGCCGCGGACCGAGTTTTCTTGCTTCCGAAGGCGTTTGCCGGCATAGGCCTTAAACATTCAGCGCTCGCTACCCATTCCTGGAGTTTCTGCATTCCAACCCTTTATTCAATCTTCCACTCTCTTCCGGATTCCGAATTCTGGATTCTGGATTCTATCCCAATTCCAGCGCTTTCAGAATCTCCCGCCAACGCACGTCCCTGGAGGCGTCGACCAAGTCCTGTTCGGTTTCCACCAGGCAACCGCCCTCCTCCAACCCGGCGTCACTGATAATCCGCAGGGCGGCGTTCTCGGGCAGTACCGCCTTCAGCTTCGGGTAGGCGTCCTGCAGATGCACGATGTGCGACGGGTGGGCGTAGAGCACGATGTTTTCCCGCTCCCGCACCACCTCCAGGGCCTCGCGGGCCACCGCGGCAATGTACTCCGGATCCAACTCCAGTTGCCGGGCCACCAGCTTTTCGGCGATCGCCACGGCCAGTGCCCGGATATCGTGCTCCAGTTCGTCCAGGGTCCGGCACCGGAGCTCCTCGACTTCCCGGACCATGCTCCTGGCCCGGTTCCGAATTTGTTCGGCCTCGGTCCAGGCCTGGGCGATACCCTCCTGGTAGCCCTGCCGCCGACCTTCCTCGTAGGCCTTCGTTCGGATCTCCTCAGCCTCCAGCCGCGCCGCCTCCCGTTCGGCTTCCGGGCGGGGCGCCGGCACCTCGTCGGGCTGCTTGAGCGGCAGCTTGACCGGCCGGGAATCACCCAGTTCGGCTTTTTTCAGGATCCGCGCGCCGGCGGTGCTAGACGACAAGAGCATCTTCGCCACCTCGCGATACCACTACTTCTCCGGCCTCTTCCAGGGAGCGGATCACCTTGACGAACCGCTGCTGAGCCTCTTCCACGTCTTTCAGGCGCACCGGACCCATATATTCGATTTCCTCGCGCAGCATCTGGGCGGCGCGCTGGGACTGGTTCTTGTAGATTTTGTCGCGCACTTCCTCGTTGGCCCCGCGGAGGGCGATGCTCAGGTCCTTCTGGTTGACCTCGCGCAGGATGCGCTGCACGGACAGGTCGTCCAGTTTGACAACGTCCTCAAACACAAACAGCTGCTGGCGGATTTCCTCGGCCAGGCGCGGGTCGTCCCGTTCGAGCTCTTCCAGGATCGACTTCTCGGTGGCCCGGTCCGCCATGTTCAACATCCGGACCAGAGTCTGAACCCCGCCGACGTCCAGCACGTCCTCGGTCATTATCACGGACAGCTTCCGCTCCAGAACCCGTTCCACGTCCGCGACCACCTCCGGAGAAGCCCGCTCCATCATCGCGATCCGGCGGGCCACCTCGCTCTGCAGTTCGGGCGGCAGGGCACCCAGGATAGAAGTGGCCTGGGCCGGCTCCAGGTACGCCAGGATCATGGCAATCGTCTGCGGGTGCTCCTCGCGGATGAAACTCAGCAAGTGCTTTGGATCGGTCTTGCGCAGTGCGTAAAAAGGAATGGTCTGTTGCGCGGCGGTAAGCCGCTTAAAGATGCTCTCGGCCTTGTCGCGCCCGACCGCCTTCTCCAACATCTCCTTGCAGTACTTTGGGCCGCCTTGGATCAGGTACTGGCGGGCATGATAGAGCTGGTCGAACTCCTCCAGAACGGCGTCCCGCACTTCCGGGGGCACCCGTTCCATCTGGTTGATTATAAAGGAGATTTCCTCAATTTCCTCGTCGAAGAAATCGTGTTTCAGCACCCGGGCCGACAGATCCGACCCCATGGCGATCAGGAAGATTGCGGCCTTGCGCAAACCTGGTTTGACAGTTGACACCGGGTACTCCCTCCTCTATTATTTCTCGGTCAGCCATACCTTGAGGATCTGCGCCACCTCATCCGGTTTCTGCTTGGTCAACTCGCGCACATCGCGCTGCTTCTCAGTCAAAGAACTCGCGGCTTCCACCGGCACGGTCAGCGGGATCACGTCCTCCACCTGCGGCGCCGCCGCCCGCGAGCGGCGGATCACCAACACGGCCACGACGACCAGAATCACGAACAGAATCAGGGCACCGCCGGCAAGAGCGGCGTAGTAGATCAACTGTTGGCGTTCCCGCTCGGCGGCCAACGCTTCCGCCTGGCGCAGTTCCTCCTCCAGTTGTTCCTGATAGGTTGTGTCAAAGGCCATGGGCGCCACCATTATCTGGTCGCCCCGCTCCTGGTCGAAGCCAAGCGCCGCGGCCACCACGTTCTGAATCTGCTCGGCCCGGCCGGCGGTCACCTCTCCGTCCACCACCACCGAGGTGGAAAGGCGCCGGAGTTCACCCGGCGGCTGCACGACCGTCTGCTGCAATGTGCCCACCTGGTAGTTGGTGATCCGCTCCTCGCGGGAATAATGCTCGCTCTGGGTACCTCCGGCCAGCGGGTACACGTCCGGTCCCGGAAGGTTGGCGTCGGTGCCGGGCACACCGCCGGTGCCGGTGCCCTCACTCTCCTCGCGGACCGTCTGTTCACTGATCACCTGCGGTTCACCGTGCGGAACGGATGACACCGACTGCTGGTGGCTGAAGTCCAGGTCGGCCGTGACCATGGCCACCACCCGGTCCGGACCGACGACCCGCTGGAGCACCTGCTGCAGCCGCTGTTCCAGTTCCCGTTCGTAGCTGCGCCTGATTTCCAGATGGGTGAGGGCCACGCCAACAGCCGGATCCTGGTGGCTGTCCCCGCTCAGCAGCCGGCCCCGCATGTCGATGAGCTGCACATTCTCGGGTCCCAGGCCCTCCACGCTGCCGGCCACCAGGGCCACGACGCCCCGAACCTGGCTCTGGTTCAAGTCGGCTCCGGGCCGGAGCTTCAAGGCGATAGACGCCGAAGGCGGCGCCTGGGCCTCGGCGAATATGCTCTTTTCAGGCAGGACCAAGTGTACCCGCGCCGCTTCGACCTCGTCCAGCTGGACGATGGTCCGGCGCAATTCCTCCTGGAGCGCCCGCTGGTAATTTACCTGTTGTTCGAACTCGGTGATGCCGAGCTTGCTGCGGTCGAACAGTTCCCAGCCCGCACCGTCGACTCCCAGCGCGCCGGCGGTGGCCAGGTGGATCCGCGCCTCGTCCACGCGATTGCTGGGCACCCGGATCGTGCCGCCGCCGTCGCTCAACATGTAGGGAACGCGTATGCCGTCCAGCTGTTCGACGATCGCCCCCGCCTCCCGGGGCTCAAGCCGGGCAAACAGCGTGGCGTAGTTCATCTGGCGGATGAATTGGGTGAGATAGTAGGATGCAAGGACCACGCCGATCGCCAGTATGACCAGCGAAACCTTGTGGGTGGTACTCAGGGCCTGCCACCGGGTGTTCGCCCCGGCCAGTACAGCCTGTCCGTCCATCCGGCTGCGCGATCCCTCCCTGCGTCCGTGCGGTGATTAAGCCGACCCGGATCGTCACCGTTCACTGCACACATCTCCGTACGCCAACCCAGTACCGCCCCAGGACAACGGCTAGAGCGGTATGCGGGACAGTTCCTGGTAAGCTTCCAACAACTTGTTCCGTACTTCCAAGGCCAACTGCATGGTTATTTCGGCCTCGCGCAGGGCGATCACCACCTGGTGCACGTCCTGCACTTCTCCGGCCAGAAACTGCTGCACGGCGGTGTCCGCCCGAACCTGGCTGTCATTCAGCCGGTTGATGGCTTCGTTCAGGAGCACGCCAAAATCGGCGCCGGATGCCCCTGTGTCCCGCCGGGGCTCAACCGGCACGGACAAGGGCTGTAAAGTAATCTCCTTAACCACGGCCTAGTCCCCCTTAGTCATCCGCGGCCCAGTTCCAGGGCGCGGCCAGCCATCTGCTTGGCAGCCTCCAGCGCCGCGGCATTTGCCTCGTACGCCCGGCTGGCTCCGATCAAGTCGATGAACTCACGGTTTAAGTCCACGTTCGGGTAGTCCACGTAGCCGGCCGCATCCGCATCCGGGTGCCCGGGCTGGTGCACCGTTCGGGGTGGGCTGGGATCTTCCAGAACGGCATTCACCCTAACGCCGGCGCCCTCCAGACCCCGCCGGGTCCGCTCGAGCTGCTGGGCGAAAACAGGCACCTGCCGCCGGTAGGGACCGCCCGTAGCGGTTCGGGTGGTATTGATGTTGGCGATGTTGTTACTGATTAGATCGAGCCGCAGGCGCTCGGCCGTCATTCCGGAACCGCTGATTGCAAAATTCTTGAAGAAATTCACGAGTTATCACCTCCCACCCTTGATGACCTGTGAGTAGATACCGAACTTACTGGTCCAGAACTGGCTGACCGCCTGGTAGCCCAGGGCGTTTTCGACCAGTTCGATCATCTCCCGGTCCAGGTCGACGTTGTTGCCGTCGGCCCGGTGTGAAGTCGCCACCTGTTCCACGTGCGGGCGTGCCCCGCCCCCGGTCCGACCCGGGAGATGCCGGGGGTCGGTTTGCTTCAGACAACCCGGGGCGCCGGACAGGGCGGCGTCCATGAAAGCCCGGAAGTCGACCTGCGACCGTTTGAAGCCCGGGGTGTTCAGGTTGGCGATGTTGTCCGCAATCACCCGTTGCCGTAAGGCTTCGGCGTCCAACGCCCGGGTCAGCATCGTCATTATGGGATCCTTGTTTATCATCCGGACACCCCCTCACGAAAAGTACCAATTTTTCGGCACATTGGCACATGTTTCCCTTGACCGGTAGTTGTTTGACAGCTACATGTGAAATCCTTCTTTGTACCAAATTTTTTGCTGGAAAACCAAGTTTTTTTACGTAGTTGAACGTCTTCCGGACCAGGTGTAAATTTATTCCAGAATCTTAGAAAATGCCTTTCTCCCGCACCTTAATGCTCCTGCCGGTTTCAGTCAACAGCAACAACGGGGTTCGACAAAAGTGACAGGGTTCCCCTTACAGGGCAACCCTGAAGAAAGTGAACCCCCTTGCGGCTCAGCCGTCCTGGTTCCCAACGGAACCGCCGGACCCGTAGCTTTGCGCCCCAGACTTTCGTTCCGGTTTGCCCTGGCGGGGTCAGACAATATACTAGGAAGTACCATTTTTTCTCCACATTGGCACATGTTTCCCTCTTTAGAAATGCTTCTTTGACACCTTCCTCCGAATTCCTTCTTTCGGTCCCGAATATTTTGGGAAAAGTGGAAAGTTTTTTAGGCTTTTTGTACGAGATGAATATGGGTATTCCGGCCCGTTTTAAAAGATGGGCCTACAGATTCGTTGATAATCAGCCGATTCAGGGAGAATAAGACGATCCTTGGGAGGTGCATGGCATGAAGGCTCTCGGTCTCTTCAACCATCTCCACCTGCCCCAATTGTTGACCATCGAATCCGGCAAGACTCGTAAACTCTTCCGTGGCAAACTGGTGGCGAGCACCGAAATTGAAATAATAATCGAATACACACGGATCAACATCACCAAGCAATCGGAATTGAAAAAGCCGGCTCTTGGCTTCTGGGGCGCCGAGGAAACCGCCAAGCGGATTCTGGATTTCGCCAAGAACCTGGCGGGCGGTGACCGCAGCAAGATCTCCATCCTGCGCGACGCGGTGGTCCAGGGTTTCCAGCAGGCTGCGGTCATCCTGGGCGGCCTGCCGGAAGTGTCACAGGAAACCCACCGCTTGGTCATGGAGGGCTTCGACAAGTGGGAAAAGGAGGGTCTGGACCGCTGGGCCTGAGGTCCGGTTCAGCCCTGCGAACACAGTGGTCCAGGGTTTCCAGCGGGCCCCGGGCGTCCCGGGCGGACTGCCGGAGGTTTCGCTCGAAACCTACCGAAAGAGCCCTTATGCCCTCCCCACACGGCAAAGCCGGCGAGTACCCGCCCGCCGGCTCCGCTTCCGATACTTTCAGAGTTCAGGGTTTCCGCTGGTTAGAGCAGTTTCTGGTGCTCCATGAACCGGTGCACCAGTGACGCCGCCTGCGCGCGGGTCAGTTCCGCCCGGCCCTGACAGCTATTAAAGCCTCTGCGATTATGAAGTCAATCTCTTGGTCTATATCTACCGAGCGCTTCCGCGACATAATATAGGCATAGGTATGCGGTCCTAACCAGGAGTTCCGGTTGCGGATAAAATCCCAACGGGCCAAGTAGATTGCTCCGTTCAAGCGGTAATATGCCGGCAATTCTTGACGGTTTGTGGCAGTGTCCGGCTTCAGAAAATCCTTCATACAGCCGTCTGCCGGCAGGACATTGCTCCACCAAGGGTGATGCTCAACCCGGGACACCGAAACGATGGCTTCGGCATTGCGGTCAATCAACAGATCCGCTGCCGCCATTATATCCGCCGCAGAACGCAACGGACTGGTCGGTTGCAAATACATAACGCAATTGTATTGCTTGCCCCGCTCCTCAAACCACCGAAGAGCGTGGCGCAATGTATCTATCCCCGGCGTATCATCGGTAGCCAATTCCGGCGGGCGCAAAAACGGAACTTCTGCACCTGCTTCCCCGGCTATTTTGGCAATTTCCTTACCGTCAGTGGAAACCACCAGACAATCAAAAATGCCGCTTTCTTTAGCCGCCTGGATGGTGTGCACAATTAGGGGTTTCCCGGCAAGCAACCTGATGTTCTTGCTCGGGATACCTTTGGACCCGGCGCGGGCGGGTATAAAACCAAGAAACGAAACTCCCCGGTGCATATCTATTCACCCGAATCTATGGTCTCAAAAAGGCGAAGAGTCCGCTGGTACTCCTCCCACTGGCCCACATCGAACCAGCGCCCGTGGTGTGGGTAGGCGCCGATGCGCATCCCGGCCTTCCTGACGGCCGCAATGACTTCAGGCATGTCGGCCCGGACACCTTTTGGAATCAACGGAAGCACTGCGGGCTCCAGTACGTAGAGACCAGTGTTCACAAGAAAGTGGAAATTGGGTTTCTCCTCGATCCAGAAAGCCTCGTCCTCCATATGCAAGACTCCATATGGCACGACGAATTCCTTTAAAGTCCCCACTACAGTCAGGGCGTAATTGTTCTCGCGGTGGTATTCCAGTAAATGGATGTAGTCAAGTTCCACAATAATGTCACAGTTAGTTAGAATGAAGGTTTCATCGACCCGTTCCATCAGGAGGGAAAGCGCGCCGGCAGTGCCAAGCGGCGTGTCCTCCTGCACGAATTCCGTCCGGTAGGATCGATTGTCGTCGTTAAAGTACAGGCGGACGATCTCGGCCTTGTAACCAAGGCATAGAATAAACCGGGAAAATCCCTGGCCGCAAAACCGATCCATGATCACTTCCACGATGGGCTTGTCCCGCAGGGGGATCATCGGCTTAGGCAGGATTTTGGTAAAGGGATCGAGCCGTGTGCCTTGACCCCCGGCCATAATTACTACCGCTTCGGAACGACTCTCCACCCGGGGTAGAAAAATGTCCTGCCACAGGACCAGATCGACGACTCGGCCCTCTGTATCCACTAAAGGAACGTGGCGGATGCCTTGCTCCACCATAAGCCGCCGGGCGGCATCACGGGGAGAATCCACGGGTAACACCCTGGGGTGGGAATTCATTATGCCGGTAACAGGCGTATGCAAATCCACGCCCTCTAAGAGAGCACGGCGGACGTCCCCATCGGTAATGGTGCCCATCAACCGGTCATTATCGCCGGTAACAAGGAGAATTTGCCGAGCCGCTTGGTCCATCTGCTCCAGGGCGCGCACAATGGACACGTCGTGTTTTACCTTGACTTTCTCGAGTAATTCGGCTTGCCTCAAGGGTCTGCCCCCAAACAATAATCAAATCATGTCCCACGTAAGGACCGTATCCGCCGGGATGTCCATGCGCGCCCTTCGACCAACGACAAGACACCACATTTTCGGTGGGATGCCTGTTCCTGGTCTCTTGATGGCCAGCTTATCCTCTGTAATCATCTCGCCCTCCGCAATGTCACAGGCTGCAACCAGGCTGCGCCTAGCCGTGCGCATAACATCGTGCTCACCGGGGCTGGGGCGTTTCCGCCCGTCGCCCAAAGCCTTCTCCACGTTGCGGATAGCCCGTACCATGCCCGCCAGTTCACCCGGTTCCAGTGATGCTTTGTGGTCAGGTCCTTCCATATTCCAGCTGAGCGTAAAGTGTTTTTCGATCACCCGGGCTCCGAGAGCTACCGCAGCCACCGCCACCTCGGTGCCCGGGGTGTGGTCGGAATAACCAACGGGTAATCCAAAAGCCTGCCGCAGCGTAATCATAGCCCGCAGGTTGACCTCCTCATACGGCGTCGGATAAGCCGATGTGCAGTGCAGTAATGTAATCTCACGTGCACCTGCATCCTGTAACACCTCAAGCGCCTCCTCTACTTCGCCCAATGTGGCCATTCCCGTGGAGACTATGAGCGGTTTCCCCCGCGTGGCTACGTACCCCAAAAAACGGTTGTTAGTTAACTCTCCCGAAGGAATCTTATATATCGGAACACCCAGCTGATCCAAGAAATCCACACTATAATAATCGAACGGCGTGGACAAAAACATGATCCCAGCCCGCTCGCAACAGTCCCAAAGGGTGTGGAAATTCTCTTTGGAAAGTGCATAGCGCCGGATCATATCGAGCTGTGTCTCCCGGCCCCCGGCTACGTTAGCTTTCTGGTACAGTGCTTTTTCGGCGCTGCCGGTGACGACGTCTTCCGGGACAAAGGTTTGAAACTTCACTGCATCAGCACCGGCAACCACTGCCGCGTCTACCAGCCTTTTGGCTGTTTCAAGGTTCCCGTTATGGTTGACGCCCGCTTCGGCAATGATAAAGACACCGCTCTTAAGAACCATAGCAGGCCCCCTCTTCCGGGCTTGGAAAGTCGAGTTTTTTCTCTAGCAGCCACCTGTCCAAAGGTAGTGATTCCAGGACCAATAATACCCTACCGCTTACATTGCCATCACCGTAAGGGTCGTAGGGGTTTTTTGTCTGCCGCACTTGCCGGCGAAAGTGTTCGTCATGCAGCGCCTTATGCAGGGCGAACAGGATGTCCTCCTTGCGACAGGGCACGTCAATTACGCTTTCCGCCCTTAATCTCCCCTTTTGCCTATCACCAATGTTAACCGTCGGTACGTTGAAAGACGGCGCTTCAATAATGCCGCTGGAGGAGTTGCCCACCACCGCTGCCGCGCACTTCATAACTCCCAGGTAACCGCGCGACCCCAGGCTTTTGAACAGTTTGACGTTGGGCTGTCCCTGGGCATAATCTTTCCAGGCCTTCGCTACATCCTGATAACCGACTTCTGTTCCCGGATAGGTGATAACCTGCTGGAAATCCGCGAACTCTTTCAAAGCGGACACAAGGGTATTCACCTTGTGCGCGGGGCTAAAATTAAGAGTCAAGGTTTCAGGGTGATAGGTTATCAACAACAGGGGCTGGTCAATATTAATACCAAACTGCGCCATAATCTCTTCCGGACTCATCGACTCTCCCCGGTGAATGTTTTCCACGCCCGGCGCACCAACCACGTGTATCCGCCAAGCCTCTTCGCCCATTAAGCGAATTCGACGCGCGTATTCAAAAGTGCTCGCAAAATGAATATGAGACATTTTCGTGAGAGCGTGTCGAACCTGTTCGTCGATTGCGCCTTCTGTCGATTCTCCACCTGCTATATGAGCTATTGGAGTTCTAGCAAGTACTGCTGCCGTTGCTAACCCTAGAAGTTCGTGACGATCACCCAGGAAAAGCAGTGTGTCCGGCTTGTTAGCTTCAATAACATCTGCCATTTGAGTACATACCCGAGCAACGTACCTACTGATTTCTTTCACATTGTCAGATTTGGGAAAACAGTGAGGTAGAGTAATGACCTGAAACCCTTCTTGGGACACTTCCTTAATGGTCAGCCCTTTATTTGGGTTTATGTGGTCACCCGCAGCAACAAGAATAAGATCCAGCAAACTTGATTGCTTAATCTTACGGAGGATTTGCTTGTAAAGTCCAAATTCGGCCCTGCTCGCTGTGAAGACCAATATTTTTCTCATTATAGACCATATTCCTCTCCAAACCTTTTACTCAAACACTATTTAAAGGCAAAGTCCATTTCGGATTAGTGTTTAATTCTAATATCTACTAAGGTGTATACTCCGACGGCTCGCTTTTGCTGGATTGCCCACCACTACCGTCCAGGGTTCTACATCTCCCAAGACCACCGCCCCCGCGCCCACTACGGCCCCTTCCCCCACGGTTACGCCCTGAATTACCACGGCACCGGCACCAACGTGGGCCAGCCGGCTCACTTTAACTTCGCCGCATAGCACCGCCCTCGGCGCTACGTGCACGTGATCGCCGATGACGCAGTTATGTTCGACCACGGCACCTGTATTAATGATGACGTTGATTCCAACCCCCGCTCCGGTATTAACCACCGCGGCCGGCGCGATAACACAGCCTTTATCAATGACCGCATCGGGGGCCACGACTGCTGCCGGGTGTTTAAGCGGCGGGAATTCAAGCCCTATGGTGTGGATCCGCAAATACAACTCGCACCGCGGTCGGTTATCTCCCTTCCCCCCCAGGCCGAGCGCGGCCAGTTTAACCCCCTGCTTCAACAAGGCGGGCAGAACAGAGTCATCACCAAGGTATTTATAACGGCGGGGTATAGTGGCTGTACCGGCGGCGGGAGCCGTGTACCCTACGACCAGGAAACCGCCGAGCGCTTCGACGATATCGGTAACCACCGCCGCGTGTCCGCCTCCCCCAACAAGCACTATCGGTTGCCTTGTCACAAGGTCTCACCTTCCAGGAGCATCTGGCACACGTATCGAACGTCTTCTTCCGTAAGAAAACTCGCACTGGGCAGGTTCAGTCCTTGCCTGTGCAGTGATTCGGCCACGGGACATTCTGCAAGTCCGTATCCAGCATAAGCCGGCTGCTGCGAAAGGGGCAAAAACAGCGGTCGTGTCTGAATGCCTGCTGCTCGCAACCTCTGCGCCACAGTGTTTCTGTCCCGACCACTGAAATCGGCATCAACCAGTGCCGAAAACATCCACCAGCTGCTCCTTCCTTTTCCTTCCGGCAGTTCTTGCTGCCACTCCAGGCCGGGCACGTCCCGCAAGACTTCACGATAAAGGGCCGCATTACGACGCTTGGCATCCAAGAGTTGTTCCAGGCGCTCCATCTGTGCCAGGCCCAAAGCCGCCTGTATGTTGGTTAGTCGATAATTGTAGCCGATTTCCGGGTGTTCATAGTCTTTGGCGCCAAAGGCCCGCCCCTGGTTAGTCAGCAGGCGCGCGCGTGCCGCTAAGTCCGGGTCGTTTGTTACCAGCATACCGCCCCCGCCGGTGGTGATCACTTTGTTGCCGTTGAAGCTGAATATTCCTATGTCTCCGAAGGTCCCGACATGACGCCCATCATACGTAGCACCAAGCGCTTCAGCGGCGTCCTCAATCACGTATAAACCGTACCTGCGGGCTATGTTCATTAGCCGTGACATATCCGCCGGGTTGCCGTAAAGATGAACGGGGATAACGGCGCGTGTGCGACCCGTAACCGCCCTTTCAACCTCGTCGGGGTCGATATTCCAGGTCACGGGGTCCACGTCCACCACCACAGGGGTCGCGCCCACATACACCACGGGGTTTGCCGTGGCAATAAAGGTAAGGGCGGGCACGATGACCTCATCTCCCGGACCTATCCCAAAGAGCCGCAACGCCAGGTGGATGGCCGCCGTACCGTTGACCGTGGCCACGGCGTGCGGCACATCCACCCATGTGCCAAAACGCTTCTCAAATTCGGTAACCAGCAGCCCCACGGAAGAAACGTAGCCACTTTCCAGGGTACGAAGTACATACTCCTTTTCCAGTTCACCGATGTTAGGAGCATCCAAAGGAATGCGCATAGTGGTCATCCAAGCCATCCTCTTTTGACCATCAAATATTATAGAGGCCTGGTTTGTATAAGTAAGAGTTCTCTTGAAACCACTGGATGGTCTCCCGTAGTCCCTCTTCAAGACTGTATCGGGGAGTCCAACCGGCAAGCTCAAAAGCCTGGCGGTTGTCACACAGCAAGCGTTCAACTTCACTGTGAGCCGGTCTTATCCGGACATCTTCCTGTTCGATTTCTATTTTTATCCCCATTACATTTTCTATTTGCTCAATCAGTTCCTTTATGGATGTTTCTCTCCCGCTACCTATATTCACCACCCGCCCTTCCGCTTTATCAGTTGAACCGACAGCGAGTATTCCCGAAACGGTATCGCGCACGTAATTGAAATCGCGGGTGGGGCTGACGTTGCCCAGGCGAATGGTACGACTGCCGGATACAAGCTGCGTAATTATGGTAGGAATAACCGCACGGGCCGACTGGCGGGGACCGAAGGTATTAAAGGGTCTTACCACAACCACCGGAAGGCCGAACGAACGGTGAAAACTCAACGCCAGTTGGTCGGCGGCGATTTTGGTGGCCGCATAAGGAGATTGGGCCTGAACGGGATGCTCTTCGTTGATCGGCACGTATCGGGCAGTACCGTATACCTCAGAAGTAGAGGTATGCACCACCCGTTGCACTCCTTCTTCCCGGGCAGCTTGGAGCAAATTGTAGGTGCCCTCGACATTTGTTTTGATGTAGGCCAGCGGCGAAATGTACGAATAAGGAATGCCGATAAGGGCCGCCAGATGAAAAATGAACTCAACGCCACGGACGGCGTCCCTGACGCTGTCGTAATCACGGATATCCCCCGCACTAATTTCGATGTCCTTAAGGCACGGCAAAGTCTGCAGCCAGCCCCAGTCGTTCCGGGCATTGTAATGCACAAAGGCCCTTACCCCGTATCCTTGCTCGACAAGTTCTTCCACAAAGTGAGAACCGATAAAACCTGCTGACCCGGTTACAAGTGCCTTAGTCACGTTCAAGTTTCTTAGTCCTCCCGATAATCGTGGCCTCGTGCGGACGGTGCAAACCGGCGTTCATCACCTCTTGATACAGGCCGACCAAACCGCTCCGTATATCTCAGCATCTTTGCCCAGAACTCGAACTTGGCGAAGGGGGAACAAAGTGCACCACTACCCAGGCAGCGGCAGTAAATGGGCTATGATTGCCGGGGAGGTGACTTTCTTTTGTGCCAGCGTTTCGCCACAGCGTCTAGCACGACGACCGTTTGTAACAATTTTCTACAGCAATCAAAAGATTCCTGCTTACCGCCCGACCAACCTGCCGGGAAAAGATCGATCCGGGAGAAACGTTTAAGCTTTCTCTTTAGTTTATCGAAATTAATACAAGGAGACTCAAGTTTGAATGTAAAACATACCTATGAACCGGATAGTAAGGGGCTGGTTTCGTGAAGAAGATGCAAATGAGCGCGCGGGAGGCGGTGGCAAAGTTGGATAACGTGGTTTCCGCGCATCTCAAGGCCGGCAATTATCTCTACTGCGCCGAGGCGGGCGGGGAGGTTTTTTACACGGAAATAGACGACCGTCTCCGGCAACTTGAGGGTGACACGCCGGTAACCCTGGTGTTTTACACCGAAGCCGAGTTGACTTCCGTCACCCTCATAGAAGCCCAACGGTTTGTCAATCAAGTGTCCGGGGAGTTACCCAAAATCGCCGATGCATTCTACGCCGGGCAGGGTTCACTGGGTACACTGGTGCAACTTGCGGAGGCTCTGGCCTGGCTGCAGGAGGTTTGCGTGCTCCTCTCCGGGCGCGGCCATGACCTCGCCGGTTGGCCGGAACGGCTGCGGGATGCGGCACGGGAGCTGGTGCAGGTCACAGAGGAAAACCGGGCCACCGGCCAGGGAGACTTCCTGCTTTACGAACTCCAGGGTGCCCTGGACGGGTTGCGGGACCGGTTGGCCCGGATCGAGGTCGTGGACGGTGATCAGGCGTGACGTGGGAGCGAAACTTTCGTGCTCTGCAACGCTGTCATCCGGAACTGGCCGAGGCGCTCAGTCAAGTACAGGCGCAGGACGGAATCGAGGTGCACACCGCCAAGAACGGCGATCCGGTGCCCGTTTGGCGGGACCGGCCGCTTTACAGCCGTTACAACCCCCGCCGGGAAGCGGAGGCCTGGGCGGCAAATATATCCGGTGACACAGAAGACCGCAACCGAGTCTACTTGGTTTTCGGCTTTGGGTTGGGATATCACCTGGAGGCGCTCCTTAAACAAGCGCCCAATACCCGGTTCGTGGTTTTTGAAACCAACCTGGAATGGTGGCGGCGCTTGCTGGAACTGCGTGATGTGCGGCATATTGTTAAACACAAACGGGTACACGTCCTACCCACAGTGGACTTCGCTCCGGCCACCCCCGCCTTTAATACCGTTATACACGGCGTTTTTGCCGGGGAGATAAAGGTGGTGGAGGTCCCGGTATATCGTGAGCTGTTCACTGCCGCCCACGACCAATGGGTCAAAGGCGTGACGGACGCTTTGCGCCACCTCCGGGTCGGGCTGGCCACGCAGGAACGCTGGAAAACCCAATGGTTGGCAAACAGCATTGCCAACTTGGCGGCGACGTTTTCCAACCCGGGCGTGATTGACCTCCAACACAGCCTCGTGGACACGCCGGCGGTAATGGTGGCGGCCGGACCCTCGCTGAATGACCACATTGAAGCCCTGCAGAGTTTGGTCGGCAGGGTGCCGATCATTGCCGCGGGCACCGGCCTGGTTCCGTTGGCACAAGCCGGCATTCATCCGGATTACGTGGTTTCAATCGATCCCGGCGAGGCCAACTATGAAGCCCTGAAGGACTATCTCGACCTGCCCAATACCACCCTTGTCTTCACCTCTTCGTTATATCCGCGAATAGTAAACGAATTTCGCGGGCCGAAAGTGGCTGCCTTCGCAGACCAGGAACGGTTACCCCGCTGGCTCGGGGAACAGACCGGATGGGATAAAGGGGTACTGCCGGACGCCGGTTCCGTAGCCATTCCGACCTTACAGTTCATCCTTGGTCTCGGGTGCCGGGAAATCGTTCTCTTGGGTCAGGATCTTTCATTCTTGGACCCGGAAAAATACTATGCCGGCCGGCGGCAGCTGAAAAAATTGCCCGACCATTTTCCGCGCCCCAACGTATCCGGGGGCACGGCCTATACCACCAGACAAATGCTGGCCATGCTCCGCGAACTTGAAATGTACGTTGCGGGAGCCAACCGGACCGGTTGCACGGTATACAACGTTTCCCGTACCGGGTTGCCGATCAAGGGAACCAAGCCGGTGGATTTTATAACCTGGATCAAGCAACACAACCACCGCGCCTATAAAAACCCCGCAAGGAAAGCAGCCCACCCTTCTCAGGACGAGGTCCTTAAGAAGCTCAGGGAACCGATAGCCGATTTGCGTCGCGACTTACTCGATCTGCACAACCTGGCCTCGGCCGTGAAACATAACCTCGAAACCGATGAACCAACAGAAGACCAGTTGAATTCGGCGATTTCGAAACTGAACCAAGCCATAAACATAACCGCTTACCAAAAAGTCATCCGGCGCACAATGCAAAACCTGGATACCTTGGTCCGAGCCCGCAAGCTGAACTTCGCAAAGGCATCCAAAGCGCAGATCAAAGGCCATAGCATCTTGCTGTTCAACTTCGCGGCCTGTATGGCCGAGAACTCCAGGCGTTATTACGATGAACTGGAGCACATTCCCGCCAAATTCGGGGGCTAAAGTTTGGCGGTTATGCACCGAGTATAGTGAGTAGCGGGGTTTGGTTCCCGGGAGCATGCAGGCCGACCTCGCCGCCAACGTTTAGAAAATGAGTAAGGGAGGTTAGTTAATGAGAATCCAACACAACATCGCGGCGCTCAACGCGCACCGGCAGTTGGGCATCAACCAAGTAGGCACCGGCAAGTCCCTGGAACGGCTCTCGTCCGGTTTCCGGATCAACCGGGCCGCCGACGACGCCGCCGGCCTGGCCATTTCGGAAAAGATGCGTTCCCAGATCAAAGGCCTGAACCAGGCGGTCCGCAACGCTCAGGACGGCATCTCGCTGGTGCAGACGGCGGAAGGCGCCACCCAGGAAATCCACGGTATGCTCCAGCGCATGCGGGAAC
>JACUUW010000219.1 GCA_014859075.1 Desulforudis sp. | reverse complement strand
TAAGGAGAGGTTTCCGTTTTCTGGCCGGGAAGAGTCGTAGGCGCCATCTGCCCCCCGGTCATGGCATACTGCGTGTTGTTGATCAGGAAAACGGAGATCTTTTCGTCACGCCCGGCCGCGTTCACCAGGTGCTGCGACCCGATGGCGTAACCACCGCCGTCACCCATATAGGCGATACAGATTAAGTCCGGATTGGCCCGCTTGATCCCGGTCATCACCGGCGTCGTGCGGCCGTGGTGCGTCTGAATGGTGTCCACGTTGAAAAAGTCCCAAGCCAAAAGCGAACAACCAATATCACATCCGAAAACCACCCGGTCCTGGATGCCCAATTCGTCAATAGCCTGCCCCAGCGCCCTGAGCGCTATTCCGTGACCGCAGCCGGGACAGAATTTGTGCGGTTTGGTTTCCTTGCGCCAACTCTTCGGCATTGCCGGTTGGATAGCCAATTCGACACCTCCTATCCAATAAGTTCCCTGGAACGAGCCACGACCTCTTCCGGGGTCACGCCCATACCCGGTTTGTACAGCGTAAACATCTCGGTGGTTAATCCGTAAATAGACTCCCGCACCAGTCGGCCCAATTGACCTTGCGCCGACTCAACCACCATTATCTTCTTGGCCTTGGCCACCGCGTTCCGGAGCGCAGCCACCGGCATCGGGCGCAGCGTAATCGGCCGGAATAAACCAACCTTCATTCCCTCGCCCCGCAGTTGTTCAACGGCCTGTTTCGCCGCCCGGCCTACTACGCCGTGGGCGATGACCAGCAGGTCCGCGCCGTCCACACCCAGAGCCTCGTGCTCGGCGATTTCCGGTGCCACCCGCTCGTACTCCGCCACCCGCTCCTGGAGCAGCGCGTACAATTCTTCTTCGGTATTATAAGTGTTCCGATAGTGACCGGGTTCCCGGTCCTCTCCCGGAACTCCCGGACGCCCGACGTATTTCTCCGCCGGGATCAACTCCACACCGCGCTCGACCGGATCATAAAGGGTGACCGGCTCGCGCAACTTAGCCTGGTAACCGTCGGCCAGCAGGAACGTCGGGTAGCGATAGCGCCAGGCCGTGTTAAAGGCCTTGATCGCGTATGCGTACAGTTCCTGATGCGTGGATGGCGAATAAACCACCCGCAAACCCTCGCCGTTACCGCCGTAAGTGGTCAGGTTGACTTCCTGTTGCGAGTAGATCACCGTGGCCGTTGAAGGCCCGCCCCGCTGCATCACAAAGACCACTACGGGCAGACGCATCATTTCGCACATGGACATGGGCTCCTGCATCAACACATTGCCGGGACCCGCCGTGGCCGTAAAGGCCTTTTTGCCGGCCAGGACTCCACCGGCCGTGGCAAAACCCGCCGACAGCTCGTCCTCGGTCTGCAAAAAGCCCTTCCCGTACTTGGGCGCCATCCGTGTCCAATAGTGCATTATTTCGTTCTGGGGTGTAATCGGGTAACCATACATGATCTCCGCTCTGGCCGCAATGGTCGCATAGGCCAGGACCTCGTTACCCGTCATAAACACCCGCTTGTCCCCCTGGACTGGGATTCCGGACATCTCCTCACCTACCTCCCCGATGTTTACCCGCTCTCTACCAGAAGGAGCGGGGCATGAAACGCTTTAGTGGGCGAACCGGGTTTCCCGTGGCATCATGGGCACCGATCGCCGTCGCCACTTCCGCAACCGCCGTGGTGGCGACAACCGGAATCCCCAATTTTTCTCCGGCCTCAAAAACCATCCGCGCGCCGTCCTGAACCACGTCAACCGTAGTTTCTTCGCCCAGGTGCGTATTGTTGATCAGGCCGTTTACCGGGCCCAGTTGCCCTACATACTCAATAATGCCTTCCACCGTCATGGTCGTGGGTCGACTGGCATTAATCACCGCCAATATTTGAAACGCCGGCTCCCGATCGACCCTCTCCACCAGCGTCAGCGTTCTACTGCCCCCAACACCATAGCCAACGTCAAAAACGATATGGCCCGGCCGCATCAAGGCCCACTTGGCGTCCGCCTTCAAAATATTACCGGCCTCGCCAAGCCCAACCGTGTTCTTGGTTTCCCAGGCGATAACGCTGAGCCCCCGTGCGGAGAGTTCCTGCTGGATCGGACGGAGGGTGTAACAGGGTTCGACCATATCCAAGTCAACTAAGGTCACCGGTTCCCGTGTTGAAAGCAGTTCCAGGGCCCTGTTGACGGCTACCTCGCTTTTCCCGCTGGCATACTCGCCAACGTAGGCCTCAACAATACGGATGACCGTCACCTCATTAAGCTCCACAATTCATTATAATAGTGCAAAAATAGTCGTTAGTCAATATTATTTGACAAGTATGGCCACCCTCACCAGTACCGGAAGTCAGTCGTCAGAAGTCGGAAGTCGGACTGGAATAACATCCCGAAAAAAGGGGACAGCAACTTTTTGAATTTAGAATCTTGGGTAGCCTGTCCCCTTTTTCTCTGCACTCTTAAAGCAGGCTTCGGACGGCGTCAACCAAACCGGACGACGTAAGACCGTATTTTTGCAGCAGCTCGTCTGGTTTTCCGGACTCACCAAAGACGTCACGCAAGCCGACCCGGCGCATGCGTACCGGGTAGTGTTCGGCCAGGGTCTCGGCGACCGCGCTCCCCAGCCCGCCGATGATGCTGTGTTCCTCGGCGGTGACGATCGCCCCCGTGTCCCGGGCCGCGGCGACGATGGCCTGAACATCCAGCGGCTTCAGGGTATGGATATTCAACACACCCGCCCTAATCCCCTCGGCGGCCAGGAGTTCTGCCGCCTCCAGCGCCGGAGCGACCATAATACCGCAGGCAATGATGGTGACATCCCGCCCCTGGCGCATTTCAATCGCCCGGCCGGGCTCAAACTGGAAGTTATCCCCA
>JACUUW010000015.1 GCA_014859075.1 Desulforudis sp. | reverse complement strand
TGACGAAATCATCGGTATCTGTATGCGGGCGGTCAAGGGGATTGAGGTGAATCCGGATACCCTGGCGGAAGAGGTCATCCGCCGGGTGGGGCCGGGGGGTAACTTCCTCACGGAAGAACACACCCTGCGGCATTTTCGCGGCGAGTTTCTGTTCCCGCCGCTCGGGGACCGGCAATTGCGCCGGGCTTGGGAAGAGCAAGGGTCTAAGGACGCCTGGGCCCGTGCCCGGGAGAAGGCCCGGACCATTCTGGCCGAACACCGACCCACCCCCGTGGACGCGCGGGTGGTGGCGGCGGTGCAAGCCCGCCATCCCCGGTTGTTTGCGGAAAAACGGGCGGCACGGGAGGAGGGGTTGACATGCTCGTCATCGGGGAGCTTCTAAACGCCTCCATTAAATCGGTACGGGAGGCCGTATTAAACCGGGACCAGGATTTTGTCAAAGACCTGGCCGTAAAGCAGGTGGCGCAAGGTGCGCATTATCTGGATGTCAACGCCGCGACCGGCAAGGAAGCCGTCCAGGAAGCCGGGGATATGGAGTGGCTGGTGCAGACCATTCAGGCGGTGGTCGATGTGCCGCTGGCCATAGACACAACGGACCGGGCGGTGTTGGAAGCGGGACTCAAGGTGCACCGGGGCCGGGCGCTTCTGAACTCGGTAAGCGCCGAGGTCGGGCGGCTGGAGCCCTTTCTGGAGTTGGCCGCGGCGTACCGTTGTCCGGTCATCGCCCTGCCTATCCGGGAAGGCATCCCCGAGTCGGCGGCGGGGCGCCTTAAAGTTTGCAGCGAAATTTTGGAACGTTCCGTTGCCTTCGGCCTCAGCAGAGACGAAATCTACTTTGACGCGCTGGTGCTGCCTTTAAGTGTAGGCCACACCAATCCTTCGGTGGCTCTGGAGACCATTCGGGCGGTTAAACAGATGGACGGGCGCACGGTGGTCGGTTTGAGTAATGTTTCGTACGGTCTGCCGCGCCGTGATCTCCTGAACCGGTCTTTTGTGTTGCTGGCGCTGCAGGCGGGTCTGGATGCGGCCATTCTGAATCCCCTGGACGGGGAGCTGATGGCCACGGTCCTGGCGGGACAGGCTCTGCTGGGGCGGGACGAAATGTGTATGGTTTACCTGCGTGCCTACCGCAAGGGGAAACTTGATAAGTAATTTGTACTGGTGATATTGCATGGATGTCCCTGGGCATTGCCTTCGGCCACTGTGTCCGCGGCTAAGGAATGAGCTCGATCGCCTCGGTCGTCGCCGAACTCGCCCGCTTCGCGGGCTCAAACAGGCGGTCGACGCTGATCCTCGGCTCCCTGTGCAAAGCTCCCAATGTGGCCTGCCGGCAATGTCCCGGTGTACCTACCAGGTACTAAGTCGGTGTTGCGTGACGTCCTCGGCGGCGGCAGTGCTTTGCCTCACCTTCGCCGACTGCCGTTAGCGACGCTCCACAAGTTGCTTCAGCCGGTGTATTCTGCTGCCGCTGTTGTTGCGTCTTGGATGTGGTCTGCCGGCAGTACCCAGGAACATACCTTAGTAGTTTCAGCAGTTTCGCGAAAGGGGTGGTGTTAGATATGGGTATTTATCAGTTGTTGAGCCGTGCGGTGGAGGCCGCAGAGGTGGACCGGGTCGAAAAACTGACCCGGACGGCGCTCGATGAGGGGTTGGCTCCCAACGATGTGCTGGATAACGGGCTTATGCCCGGGATTGAAGTCGTGGGGGAGAAGTTCGGCCGGGGGGAGCTGTTTATTCCCGAGGTGATGATGTCGGCCCGGGCGCTGCAGACCGGTTTGGGCGTACTGCGTCCCTTTCTGAAAGTGGAAGATACCAGCTTCAAGGGCAAACTGGTGCTGGGCACCGTGGCGGGGGATATTCATGACCTGGGGAAGAACCTGGTGGCCATGATGTTCACGGCTAATGGATACGAAGTGATCGATCTCGGGGTGGATGTTTCTTCGGAAAAGTTTGTCGCCGCCGCGGAAGAACACCAGCCGGATTTCATCGGACTTTCCGCCCTGTTGACCACCACGATGTCGCGGATGCCGGAAATCATCCGCCTGTTGGATGAGCGGGGCCTGCGCGGCAATACCTGCCGGGTGATTGTGGGCGGGGCGCCGCTGAATGAGAGTTTTGCCGCCGAAATTGGTGCCGATCTTTATGCTGACAGTGCTATCGAGGCGGTGAATCTGGTCCGTAAGACATTGTCCGCTTGAGAACGGTACAGTGTGTGTCCCTTGACATTGCCTTCGGCCACGGTGTCTGCGGTTTTGCGGTAGCAAAACACACCGGCTTGTATTCCGGTGCTCCGCATCGACGGCAGAGAAAAAAGGGGGGAAAAAGGGCGCCGGTGTGTTCTGCTACCGCTTTTTGTGTGTTCTGCGTTTTCAATGTGTAGCCTGCCGGCAATGCCCAGGAATACACCAGGTAGTTTTTCAGCGGAATCTAGCACGAAGGAAGGGGTTGGAAACTTGTTGGTTTGGAAGCCGGAGGACATCCAGTTCGACCGGTCGGAGGTTTTACGTTATCTAGGCTATGGCTCCAACGCCGCGAAGGTTGGGGTCCGGATCCGGAAAATGGTTGAGCAGGAGATGGACACCGCCCGTACGCTCATTGCCCCCCGGGGCTACTTCCGTATTGTCGACGCGGCGCCCCTCCGGGAGTGGGAATACTTTTCGGATGCAGAGCGGGTGGCCTTTGGAGTGGCTACTATCGGCGAGGCGCTTGAAACAAGGGTAAAGGCTTTATTTGCCGCTGGAGAGGGTACGCGCGGAGTGCTGTTGGATGCGGCGGGGTCTGCGGCCGCGGAGGCGGTAACCGACCTGGTGAACCGGGAGGTCTGGCGGTGGGCCAAAAGAATGGGCTACCGGACCACCAGGCGGTTCAGTCCGGGCTACGGTACCTGGAGCGTTGAGGGTCAGGAACTGGTTTTTCAACACCTGCGGGACCGGAAGGTGGAGCAGTTGGGCGTGACCCTGACTCCTTCGTTGCTGATGGTGCCGTTAAAATCGGTTTCCTTTGCCATAAAACTGGGGCGCCAGTCCATGCGGGAGGTCAATAAGGGCCGGTGTGTATCCTGTGCTTTGGAAGAAAACTGCCCTTTTCGCGGCCGGGATGACGTTTGCCGTAAAGCATCCGGCGAGCGTGTATAATCAAAGATCTGGTTTGATAGAAAGTTAGAGGCCGGATGGATGGAAATTGCCTCCGGCGATTTTCTATTTCATCCGTTCCGACCTCTAGCGTAAGTTTACTAAACGTACCGGCCAAAAACCTTGGCCCTTGTATAAACTAAAACACTACTGCATCACATCTGCATCACATCGTCGTACAGTCTTTGTAGTTCAGGCCCCATCTGTTCCAGCTGGGTTGTCTTCGCAGGTCGGCCCTGGCTGCTCAAGGTAATCACTTCTGCCTGGCGGACCTCGCCCAATCGGTCGAGCAGTGCCTCCAGGCTGATCGGGTGCCCGGCTTCACGGGCTTTCTTCCAGAGGACCTGGGAGAGCAAAAGGCCGAGCAGACAGATGAATGTATGCACCTTGACCTTGTGATCCGTCCAGTGAAACTGTGGGTGAACCGCATTATGGTAAGGATTCTTTAGGTGCCGGAAAACCCGTTCAATGGTGCTTTGTCCCTGGCAGGCGGCCATGATTTCGGCCTCGGACCAGTCGTCCCGGCAGGTGACCAGGATTCGTTTCCCATAAAGGGTTTCGGTAACCCAGCGGTAGGCGTCGGCGTCTACCTCCCAGTCAATGTCGAAGTGTCCGGCGGCCTTCTCCGTAACGGAAACCTCGATGATGCGCTCGCATTTCTCGCCCCGGAGAATCTTTTTGAGTTCACGGTCCACGTCTTCCCGCTTTCTTTTCTTCGCCCGGGGATTGTTGAGTTTCGTCTTGAACTCATCTAAAAGGGCGTACTTTTTGGCCAGAGCCTTGTTTCAAACCTCGCAGTTGGCCGGCACGGAGCTTCTCGCTCACGTAGAGAACCAGCGTCCGTTCCTTGCCCCAGACCACCTTGCGTAGCCGGAAACACGCGATTTCCCTGTCACCCAACGTCACCTTGTGGTAACGGGAAAGAGGAATGGCCAGCAAATTCTCGTGGTGGGCCGGCGTCAGGGAAGCGACGTAGGGAATCTCAGACGCATCCAACTGGGCGAAGTTCTGCTTGGAGTTTGGAGCCCTTGTCAAAAAAAACCATGGTCAACTCTTCCACCGCCAGTTCAAGCTCCGACAATTTGCCCCGGAGCTTCGTCAGCGTCGGGGCGAACATCACCGCATCGGACCGGTTGCCGATGTACACTTCGTTGAAAACCGGGAGGAGAAACTCTCTGGTCACCACCTGGGCCAGCCCGAATTGGCGCAAATCGTGGCGCTTTTGCTTGTTGCGGCCCCTTTGGGCCAACTCCGACCGCTCGTTGCCCGAGACGATATAGGTGAAGAAGTTGGTCAAGTCATAGAACAGAAGTTTTGGTGAGCACAGTCCCTCATCCAGCATCCGCTGGGTGATGGCCTGCTCCGCGGCCTCCAATTGCCTTTCGGTCACGGCGTCCATCTGGTCCCAGAAATGCCGGCTGTCGAGTCGGGCCGGGTTGAAGGAAGCAATCTCGGGTAGGGTGGTCTGGGCGGCCCAGCCGGCAAACGTACGTGCATCAGCACCACGGGCCGGGGTTTGCCGTTAACCCTTTTGGACTCGATGATTTGCCAGTAGGTGTACTGCCGACCATTTGTTTGCGAATCGTAGCCATAGTTAGTTTATACACCACATGGCAAGGCTTGTTAAGGACCATCACGATAATAATTCTTTTAGTGTATACGCAAAAACCGGGCTCAAGCCCAGTACCCAACTGGTGCGCGACGCCCAGGCGGCCCAAGAAACTCTCGCCACCGCCGTGGATGAACCGGATAAGAACAGCAGGCGGCGCTTAACCTACTGGCAACCATCACCCTCCGGGATGTGTGTCCTGGAGAAAACGGTGCTTACGAAATTGAAAAGGGTGTGGCCAAAGACCGGACCATATCTATCACCGACCCGGAGATGCGTCACGGTCGCAAGAGCAAACACGGCCAGTTTGACGGTCACAAACTCCAGGTGGTAACCGATCTGGATTCCGAACTCATTACTAACGTCGAGGTCACCCCGGGCAACGGAAGCGACAAGGAAGCCCTCCCCGAGGCGGTAACGGAGCAGGTGGTAAAACCAGATACCCTTATCGGGGATACAGCTTACGGTTATGCCGACACCCGCGTCAAAATGGCTCAGGAGCAGGTCAAGGTTATTGCGCCGGCCCGATAGGCTTCCGGCAAAAAGAGCCGGTTTTCAAAGGACGAGTTCGTCATTGGCCTGGAGGACAAGACCTGTACTGTCCGGCAGGTCAGGTGATGACGAAACTGAAGAAGCGCTTGTTTACTTTTGACCGGCAAACCTGTAATGTCTGCCCCGTTACGGGATCAATGCACTGGACACGGCCGAGGCCGTACGATCAAACTACACGAGCACGAGCCGGTGCTCCAAAAGGCGCGTCAGGAGCAGAAAACCGAGAGATTCAAAGCTGTCTACTGCCGACGTGCACTCGGCGAGCGTAAGATCTCAGACATGGTGCGCCATGGCGCCCGCCTTGCAAGGTACATTGGTCATACTAAGACAGACGTTCAGATGATCTTTACCGCTGCCGCAGTTAATATTAAGAGGCTTGATCGTCTCTTTGATACCAATTCAAGAGTGAAGACAACGCTTAGCGCTTCCCTCGGGTTGCGATAGGACAATAAGAGCCAGGATGATGTTTTTCAAAGATCAATAGCGCGGTATTAAGCCGCAAACAGTGACAATTATCTGCTAGAAACTGGAGAGCAAATCTCATTGGAAATAAACTGCAAGGCTAGAATATTGGCTTTCGCAACGCTCTCCTAGAGGGAGAGAGGGGCGGGATGGCGGCCAATGCCGAGGTGAGGACAAGACCGGGGAAAACATCAAGGCGGCGGGGGAGGTTGGCACGCATGACCGGTATTCTGCTGGCGGCATCCGAATGAACTGGACGGCTGTAGCTTGACAAGGAGGATTACGGTGTCGCGCAACGTATTTTTAAAGCTAGTTACCGCCAGGCTTTGAGCACGACGCCGGTGGCGCGGGGGAGGTACTCTCTTGGTCTCTGTGGTTGAAATCCTGGTAGGTCTGGTGATCATTCTGGCCGGCGCCAAGCTGTTCACCAACAGTATTGAGTGGGTGGGCAAGAAGCTCAAGGTGACCAAGGGTGCGGTCGGGAGCATTTTCGCCGCGGTCGGTACCGCCCTCCCCGAAACCATGGTGCCGGTGGTGGCCATCGTCTTCGGGGCGGGCACCGTGGGCCACGAAATCGGCATCGGGGCGATCCTGGGCGCGCCGTTCATGCTCAGCACCGTGGCCTTCGTTGTGATCGGCGCGGCCGCGATCCTGAGCCCGGGGCGGGAGTCCCAGGATGTCTACGGCGGGCGTTGTCTGAGGCGGGACCTGGGCTTTTTCATGATCGTCTTCCCGGTGGCGGTGGGAGCGGCCTATGTACCTCCCGCTTTCCGGAGCCTGGTCGTGGTCTTTCTTATCCTGGCCTACCTGTTTTTTGTTTACCGGACTTTCCGGGAGGGGGAGTGCTACACCGCCGACGAGATGATTGAGCCGCTGCTGTTCGCCCGCCGGAAGGAGAATCCGAGGTTCCCGCTGGTGGTCTTCCAGGTCTTGACGGCGCTCGGGGCGATCATCTTCGGCGCGCGTGTGTTCGTGGACGGGGTGACCTTCCTGGCCACGGAATTGGGCGTGCCCGCGCTGCTGTTCTCGTTGTTGATTGCGCCGGTGGCGACCGAAATGCCCGAAAAGTTCAACAGTGTAATCTGGATCGGGGAGGACAAAGATACCCTGGCCCTGGGCAACGTCACCGGGGCGATGGTCTTCCAGAGCTCGCTGATTACCGCCCTCGGGATCGCCCTGACGCCGTGGGAATTGACCGGGGCGGCCTTTGCCAGCGCCGCCCTGGCGACGGCTTCGGCCTTTGTCGCGTACATGTATTTCCACTTCAAGGGGCGACTGTCCAGTCGCCTCATGATCGCTGTCGGGGGCGGCTTCTACGGCCTGTTCATCCTGGCGGTGGTGGCCGGCCTCCGCTAGGACTGTGGACGACCCGGTGCTTTTCCCGTAGACACGCTCATAGACTTAGCATGTCTTGAGTTGTCTGCGGGAGGGGTCGGATTGGTTTACCTGTCCCTGGTGGCGGCCCTGGCCGTTATTCTGTTGGGCGCCAAGTTTTTCACCAACGGGGTGGAGTGGCTGGGCGTCAAACTGGGTCTGGCCCGTGGTGCGGTGGGGAGTGTGTTGGCGGCCATCGGCACGGCGCTGCCCGAGACCATGATCCCGGTGGTGGCCATCCTGTTGGGTCACGGGACGGCCTCCCACGAGGTCGGCATCGGGGCGATTCTGGGGGCCCCGTTCATGCTTTCCACCGTGGGTTTTTTCTTGGCCGGGATGACCGCGGTCGTGCTCGTCCGGCGCCGGGGATCGGCAAGGTTGCGGCCCGAACCGGATGTGCTGCAGCGGGACCTAAGTTTTTTCCTGGCGGCGTACACCCTGGCGATCATGGCCGCGTTTCTGCCTCCTTTCCTGCGGCCGGCGATAGTGTTGTTCCTGATCGGCGGGTACCTGGCTTTCGTGGTACGGGCCCTGACCCAGGGCGAGCGCTGCGGGTCCGGCGACGGTACCGGCCCGCTGCTGGTAGCCCCTTGGTCTCCGGACCCGCATACGTTCCTGGTGTTGGGCCAGGTGGCCTGTGCTTTTGTGCTGATCCTCGGCGGGGCCAAGGTGTTTGTGCAGGGGATCGGGATCCTGGCGCACCAGTTCGGGGTGGCCCCCCTGATCTTTGCGCTCTTGGTGGCCCCGGTGGCGACCGAAATGCCCGAGTTGTTCAACAGCCTGATCTGGCTGCGCGAGAAGAAGGACACCTTGGCGTTAGGGAACATCACGGGGGCCATGGTCTTTCAGAGTTCGATAGTGCCGGCCATCGGCATTTCCTTCACGGCCTGGCAGCTTACGCCGGCGGCGCTTGTCAGTGCCGGTCTGGCCCTGACCTCGGCCTGGGCGGCCTTCCTGTACGGCCGGCGTTTGGGATACCTCGGCGGATGGCTTTTGGCCGGCATGGGCGGCCTATTTTACCTGTCCTTTGTCGTCATGGTGATCAGTGGCTTGACCTAGTTCCGGGGGTTCGGCCCGCTTTTTGACCTCTTAAACGGTCTGCTCCCACGTGGAGACCGGTCGCGAAAGGGGACATCCTGCCGGCGAAGCGGGCGTCTTGATATTAAATAAGATTGTTGGGAGGACATGCCTATGTCAGTGGAAGAGCGGATCAAGGCCATGGGACTTTCGGTGCCGGTGCCGCCGAAGCCGGTAGCGGCCTACGTTCCCGGGGTGGAAACCGGGGGCTTGGTGTTTACCTCGGGCCAACTTCCGGTAGTCGACGGTGCACTTCTTTTCCGGGGGCGGGTCGGCGCCGAGATTTCACCGGAAGAGGGTTGCGAAGCGGCCCGGTTGTGTGCGTTGAACTGTCTGGGCGTCATCCGCAGCCTGGCCGGAAGCCTGGACCGGGTGGAGCGGGTGGTGCGCATTACCGGGTACGTACGCAGTGCGCCCGGCTTTGAGGGCCAGCCCGGGGTGATAAACGGCGCCTCCGAGACAGTGATTGAGGTGTTTGGGGAGGCCGGCCGCCACGCTCGGGCCGCGGTCGGGGTCTCCGACCTGCCCCTGGGCGCCGCCTTGGAACTTGAAATGATCGTGAAGCTCCGCTCATAAATCAGTTCAACGGTCTCTCGTACCGGCTTGTCAGGGTTTGTGGACAATGCTAAACTGTGGATAGGCTTACGCTGGGGAGGGTTTTCTTTGGCGAGAACCAGAAATCCGTGGATTCTGATCATTCTGTTGATTTTCGGCGGGCTGGCCGGGAGTGCCGTGGGCCAGATGTTGGCCCCTACTTTCCCGTTCCTGGGCACAATCACCACCGCCGGGTTGGCTCCAGGGGTCCTGGATCTTAATTTCATGAAGATCACTTTCGGGTTTTCCATAGCGATTGGGCTCATGACCCTGCTGGGTTTCCTGCTTGGATACCTGGTTTACCGGAGGATATGAGAGGTTGCCGCGCGTTATCCTGGCTTCGGCTTCGCCCCGCAGGCAAGAAATGTTAAGGAGTCTGGGCCTCAAATTTGATATTATCGTGGAAAAGGTTGATGAAGAGTTTCCCGGGCGAAACCCGTCCGCCATGGTCGAGGCGCTTGCCGAGCGCAAGGCCCGCGCCGTGGCTGAGACGGTGGGGGAGGGTATCGTCATCGGTGCCGACACGGTGGTTTTCCAGCGGGGAGTGGTGCTTGGGAAGCCGACCGGACCCGTACAGGCCGCCGAAATGCTGACCGCGTTGCAGGGTGACACCCACGAGGTTTATTCCGGCGTAGCCTTGGTACGGGCGGATGATTTGCACACCGTGTTGGACCACGAGTGCACGCGGGTGCACTTTTATCCGCTGACTGACGCCCAGATCGCTTGGTACGTGGAGAGCGGGGAGCCGTTTGACAAAGCTGGTTCTTACGCCATCCAGGGGCGGGGCGGGCTCTTCATCCGGGGGATCGAGGGCTGCTATTTCAACGTCGTCGGTCTGCCCGTGCCGAAGCTGATGCGGCTGTTCCGCCGGCTGGACGTGGACATGCTCCGTTTGCTGGGAAGCTCTTAACACAGGTGATCTCAGAGCACCAATCGCCAAGGGGATGCCGCCGGCATTATGAACCAACGGAGGTAGCGGGGCTTGGCTGTCGAATACCACCTGACAATCAAAGAAATGGCCTTGGAACTCCGCCCGCGCGAGCGCCTGTCGGCACACGGGGCCCAGTCCCTGTCGGATGCCGAGTTGTTGGCGATAATGCTGCGCAGCGGTACGGCCGCGGCTACGGCCATCGACCTGGCCAACCAGCTCTTGACCGGCTTCGGCGGCCTGCGCGGGTTGATGGACGTTGGAATCGACGAACTGCAGGGTGTCAGGGGAGTCGGGCTGGCGAAAGCCGCCCAGGTCAAGGCGGCCGTCGAACTGGGCCGACGTGCGGCCTGCCGGCCGGGAGCGAGCCGGCCGGTGGTACGGACTCCGGAGGAAGCGGCCGGACTGGTCATGGAAGAGATGCGTTACCTTGATCGGGAGCACTTTCGGGCTCTCGTCTTAAACACTAAAAATCATGTGCTGGCCGTGGACAAAATCTCGGTCGGCACCCTGAATTCCTCGGCTGTGCACCCGCGCGAGCTCTTCAAGAACGCCATCCGCAGGAGTGCGGCGGCGGTGGTTCTGTTGCACAATCACCCGAGCGGAGATCCGACGCCGAGTCCGCAGGACGTCGACCTGACCAAGAGATTGGTCGAAGCGGGGGAAATAATCGGCATCCCGGTCCTAGATCACATCATCATCGGGGATAATAGATTCACCAGTTTTAAAGCGGAAGGACTGTTGAGTTACTGACGCGCGAAAGGAGTCAGACATGGCGATCGGGTTCTTGTCCAGGGATATGGGTATCGATCTCGGCACCGCCAACACCCTGGTGTACGTAAAGGGTAAAGGTATCGTGATGCGCGAGCCGTCCGTGGTCGCCATCGAACGGGAAAGCGGTCAGGTCTTGGCCGTGGGCGAGGAAGCCAAACAGATGATCGGGCGCACGCCCGGAAACATCGTGGCCATCCGGCCGATGAAAGACGGCGTCATCGCCGATTTCGACACCACCCAGAGCATGATCAAGTACTTCATCAACAAGGCGCTGCGCGGCCGGACCTTCCTGGTCCGGCCCCGCGTGGTGATCGGTGTGCCCTCCGGGGTGACGGCCGTCGAGGAGCGTGCCGTCCGGGAGGCGGCGCTGCAGGCCGGGGCCCGGGAAGCCTATCTGATCGAAGAGCCCATGGCGGCCGCGATCGGGGCCGGACTGCCGGTGCATGAGCCGACCGGCACAATGATCGTGGACGTCGGCGGGGGCACCACCGAAGTGGCGGTGATTTCCCTGGGCGGGATTGTGACCAGCCGTTCCATCCGGGTGGCCGGGGACGAAATGGACGAAGCGATCATCCAGCACGTAAAACGCAGCTACAACTTGATGATCGGGGAGCGTACTGCCGAGGAGTTGAAGATCAAGATCGGTACGGCTTACCCGCTGGACGACAAGGAAACCGAAGAAGTGCGGGGCCGGGACCTGGTATCCGGGCTGCCGAAAACGGTGACCGTGACCTTGGCGGAGATCTACCAGGCGCTCTCTGAACCGGTCAGCGCCATTCTGGATGCCATCCGCCAGACTCTGGAAAAGACCCCGCCGGAGCTGGCCGCGGACATTATGGACCGGGGGATAATGATGGCCGGGGGCGGTGCGCTGTTGCGGGGACTGGACCGGTTGGTCAGTGAGGAAACCCGTATGCCGGTGCACCTGGCGGAGGACCCCCTGCTGGCCGTCGCCTACGGTTCGGGCCGGGTGCTTGAGAATATTGATATTCTGCGTAGGGTGTTGATCCAGCCCAAAAAGGTGGTCTGATTGTGAAGCGCCTTCGGCTGAAGGGAGTATTGGCCGCGGCGATTGTGGTCTTGTTGTTGCTCGGGATGATGCACATCACCGGTCTTGAGCGGGATGAATTGACCGTTTTGGAGGCGGGGCTCCGCGACGGAGTCGGTTTTGTACAGGGTACGGTAATGCAGGTTGGGTATCAGCTGCGTGAGGGTTTTCGACACCTCGTTCACTTCGGTGGAACCGGAGATACTGAGGAGCTCCGGCGGCAAGTCCGGGAGTTGGAGGCGGAGATCGGCGTCCTCCGGGAATATCAGTTGCAGAACGAGCGTCTCCGCCAGTTGCTTGATTACCGTGAAACCAACCCGGGCTTTGATGTGTTGGTGGCCGAGGTGGTCGCGCGTGATCCCGGCAACTGGTTCAGCATCGTAAAGGTGAACCGGGGTGTGAACCAGGGTGTCCGACGCGACCAGGCGGTAATCCTTCCCGCCGGCTTGGTGGGGCGGGTAATCTTCGTGGCGCCGAACACGGCCGATGTGCTCCTGATTACCGACCCCCGCAGCGGGGTGGGGGCCATGCTGCAGGACTCCCGTACTCCGGGAGTGGTTAAGGGAGTTCTGGACAGTGCCCGCCCGCTCACGATGTCCTACCTAACCAAGGAAGCGGCGGTGGAACCTGGTCAGTTGGTGGTGACCTCCGGCCTCGGGCTTTTCCCCAAGGGAATTCCGGTGGGCCGGGTCGTGGCGATGCACAAGGGCGCCGCCGGTTTGACCATGACGGCAGACCTCGAGCCGCTGGTGGGTTTTGATCATCTGGAAGAGATCCTTATCATCTTGGATTCCCTCCCGGGAGGGTAGCCCTTGCGCATCCTGGTTCTCGCCCTGCTGCTGGGTCTGGCCCTGCTTCTGGAGTCCACCGTACTCCAGTTCGTGCTAGTGGCCGGCGTCAAACCGGATCTGGTACTGGTCCTGGTGGTTTTCTATGCGATCACCAACGGCCCCAGGGAGGGGGCCTTTTTGGGTTTCATGGGCGGGTTGGCGCAGGATTTTCTCTCGGGCTACTACCTGGGGCTGAACGCCTTGAGTTTCACCGTCATCGGATATCTGGTCGGCCTGGGGCACACCCGGCTATTCAAGGAGAGCCCGTTCATTCTGGCCGGAGTCGCTTTCCTGGCCACTGTGGCGTTCGAGGGCGTCAAGTACTTGCTGATCCTGGGGTTGGGAATAGCCGTGCCTCCGGGCGAGGCGCTCTGGGGGTTGATTCTGCCGCTGGGGGTATACAACTCTGCGGTGGCCCTTTTGTTCTACCGCCGCTATTACCTCTCGGCGACGAGGGGACTGCTGCGGAGTCCGTAGAAACGGGGAAAGTCTGTTGGAGAAGAAGGCGCTTCAGAAAAAGATCAACATTTTTTTCGGCGTGATCACACTGGTTTTCCTGATCCTCATCACCCGTGTGGCCTACTTGCAGTTGATTCAAACGGAACACCTGCAGACGCTGGCCCGCGAAAACACGTTGCGGTTGATTTCCATTGCTGCGCCCCGGGGCGAGATTTTTGACCGTAACGGTACCAAGGTGGTGGGGAACCGTCCCCTTTTCACGGTTTCCCTGGTGAACCTCGGTCAGACCAGGGAGGAATTGGAACCGGTGGTCTTAAGACTTGCCGGCATCCTGGACCGGACGCCGGAAGAACTCTGGGAGGCTATCGAGAACCAGTCCCCGCGCCGTTACGAGCCGATCCGCCTGGCCAAGGACGTATCCCTGGAAATCGTCACCCGTCTTGAGGAGGAGCAGGTCGATGACGACCTCCGCAGCGTGGTGATTGACTTCGAGCCGATGCGGGAGTATCCCTTCGGCACTTCCCTGGCGCACGTGCTGGGGTACATCCGGGAAATACAGCCCGACCAGTTGGCGGAGTTTGCCGCGGATGGATATTTGATGGGCGACGTGTTCGGACAGGCCGGGCTGGAAAACACCATGGAGAAAATGCTGCGGGGAACGCCGGGGGCCAGGCAGGTCGAAGTGGACGCCTTCGGCCGCCCGGTACCAAGCAGTCTGGGTGTAATAATAAATCCGATTCCGGGAAACGACCTCACCCTGACTATCGACTTCGAAGTCCAGCAGGCGGCCGAGGAGGCTCTGGCTTGGGCCGTAGAAAAGGCCCAAGATGAAAAGCACGGTGACTGCCTGGCCGCGTCGGCCGTGGTTATCGACGTACGTACCGGGGAAATCTTGGCCCTGGCAAGTTTTCCCGCGTACGATCCGGGAATATTCGCCGGGGACCTGAGTGCGGAGCAGGCCCGGGCGTTGATGACCGCCGCGGACCGGCCTTTCTATAACCGGGCCATTCAGAGTGCCTATCCGCCGGGGTCCACCTTTAAGATGGTGGTGGCCGCCGCCGCGCTGGAGACCGGGCAGATTGACCGCCAATTCACCGTTTTCGACCCGGGGTACTTCTATCATCAGCAGCGCTACAGCTGTTTGGGTGCCCACGGCCGGGTGAACGTGGTCCGGGGGATCCAGGTTTCCTGCAACACTTTCTTCTGGACGGTGGGCCTGAGGACGGGTCCGGAACAGCTGGCCCTTTTCGCCCGGGGACTCGGCCTGGGGGAGAAGACGGGGGTGGAACTGCCCGGTGAGGCCGCCGGCGTGCTGCCCACGGCCGAATACAAGCGGCAATTGGTCCAGGCCGAGTTGGACCGGCGTTTCGGTCCCCAGTTTGAGGCCGTGGAAGAACGATACCGGGTCCAGATCGCGGCGGCCGGTGGAGACCGGCGGGATCAACTGCGGCGGGAAAAGGAACGTGAAATCGCCCGTATCCAGGCCCAGTATGAACGGTATGCTTGGGACCTGACCTGGCGGGACTACGACACCCTCAACATGTCTGTCGGCCAGGGATTAAACAATTATACGCCAATCCAGCTGGCGAATTACGCGGCGACCATCGCCAACGGCGGGCAGTTGTACCAGCCGTTCCTGGTCAGCCGGGTGACCGGTCCGGACGGCAGGATCATCAGCGAGTTCGGTCCCCGACTGCGCCACCGGGTGTCGATATCGGCCGAACACCTGGCTACCATTCGAGAGGGTATGCAATTGGTGACCAAGCCTGGGGGCACGGCTTACGGGTCCTTCTTTGACTTCCCGGTGCCCGTGGCCGGTAAGACCGGTACCGCCGAGGTGACGGGCCGGGATGATCATGGCCTCTTCATCGGCTTCGCCCCGTATGAGGCGCCGGAGATTGCGTTTGCTGTAGTGGTCGAACATGGTGGTTCGGGCAGCAAGGCGGCGGCTCCGGTCGCCCGAAAGATTCTTGACGCCTATTTCGGCTTGCTGCCGGAGGACGGGGAAGAACCTGTTGCGGGGGGCGGCCCTGGTGCAAGCCCGTCCACTCCTGGTATGGCTCAACCGCCGACTCCGGATCCGGGACCGGCAACGGTACCCGAACCGGAGCCTTCCCCCGAGCCGGAGCCGGTTGTTCCGGATGTACCCTGGCCGATTCCGGTGCCTTCCGGATAAAAATGAAGGATCAGGTGTCTGTCTGTAGCGGTGTGTGGACAAGCGAAGGTGTTTGTGGCGAAATTGGCCGTAATGTCCTATTGTGGATGAAACGCTTCGGCAAAATAACAGGGAAAATACCTGCGTCATTTAGCAGGATTTGGTTTTTCGCCGTAGAAACAGGTTTGGGGTGAGGTGAAGTGGATGGCCATGCAGCACGTACTCGGCGGTGCCGGTGATTCCCCAACCATTCTGGTCGAAGGTACCCTCCGGTCCGGACAGAGCGTCAATTTTGAGGGCAACGTGGTGGTCTTGGGGGACATCAATCCGGGAGCCCAGGTAACCGCGGGGGGGAACGTGATTGTGATGGGTGTGCTGCGGGGAATGGTGCACGCCGGCGCCGCCGGCGACGCACAGGCGGTGATCGTCGCGTTCCGTTTACGGCCGACCCAGCTACGCATTGCTAATCACATCAGCCGTTCACCCGACGGGGAAGTATGTAACCCCAACCAACCGGAAATTGCCAGGGTAAGAGAAGGCATTGTGGTTATCGAAGCCTTCCCGCCCGGCGGGGAGCGTCAGGGCAAAAAACAGAGGCCAAGGGAGGAGCTTAAGAAATGAGCGAAGTTATTGTGGTGACTTCGGGCAAGGGAGGGGTTGGCAAAACGACGGTTACGGCCAACATTGGTTGCGGACTGGCGATGTTGGGATACAAGGTGGTACTGATCGATGCCGACACCGGTTTGCGCAACCTGGACGTTGTGCTGGGAATGGAGAACCGTATCGTTTTCGACCTGACCGATGTGATTGAGGAGAAATGCCGCCTGCGGCAAGCCCTGATAAAAGACCGCCGGATAGAAGAACTCTTCCTGTTGCCCACCGCCCAGACCAAAGACAAGTCCGCGGTCACCGCGAAGGACATGCAGGACGTGTGCGGGCAGTTGCGGGAACACTTCGATTACGTCATCATCGATAGTCCGGCGGGCATCGAACAGGGTTTCCAGAGCGCGGTGGCCGGCGCCGAAAAGGCCATTGTGGTGACGGCGGCCGAAGTGGCCGCGGTGCGGGATGCCGACCGGGTGGTGGGACTTTTGGATTCACTGGCCGAAATCCGGGATCCGAAGTTGATTATCAACCGCCTGCGCGTGCACATGGTGCAGCGGGGCGACATGATGAGTCTGGAAGACATGCACGACATTCTGGGACTTGAACTTCTGGGTGTCATTCCGGACGACGAAAGCGTCGTGGTGGCCACCAACCGGGGTGAACCGGTCGTGACCAGTGAGAATTCCATCAGCGGCCGCGCTTTCAAGAACATTGTCCGGCGGATGCTGGGCGAGTCGGTGCCTTTGATGAATTTGGACCACCGGGAAGGAGTTTTTAATAGATTGCGGAAAATTATAGGATTGGGATAGGGTAAGGAAGGAGGAAACGCGGTGCTTGATTTCCTGGCCCGTCTTCTTGGTAGGGAATGTCCGGGCAGCAAGAATGTGGCCAAGGAACGATTGCGTCTGGTTCTGGTTCATGACCGGGCGGATGTCTCCCCACAACTGCTGCAGCTCCTGAAGAACGATATGGTTGAGGTGATCTCAAAATATATTGAAATCGACGAGAAAGGTTTGGATGTGACCCTTGAGCGGGATGACAACCAGGTGGCCCTGGTGGCCAACATCCCGGTGAAGAAAATGAAACGAGTAGCCGGCAATCTGGCTTGAGCGAAGGGGGAGTCAATCCCCCTTTTTTTGTGGCCGCATTATCCTTATAATAGACTCATAAGGCAGACAATCGGGGTGTATGACAGATTATCCGCGGACGGCGTCTCCTTAAGAACATGGACTATGCCCTGATCCTGGCCGCGATGGCGATCATTGCACTGGGCCTGGTTACCATTGCCAGCGCCACCCAGGTGACCAGCGCTCCCGGTGAAGGCAGTTTCGGGTTTGTGTATAAACAGCTGTTGGGGATCGCCTTGGGAACGGCGGTTTTTAGTTTTTTTCTCCTGTGGCGTTACGAAGAGCTCACCAGGTACGCCAGGGTGCTCTACGGCGCCAACCTGGGCACGCTGCTGGCCGTGCTGCTGATCGGTCATTCGGCCGGCGGTGCCCAGCGCTGGGTCCAGATCGGGCCGTTTTTGTTCCAGCCGTCCGAGTTCGCGAAACTGGCGGTCATTATCGGATTGGCCGTGTTCCTGTCCCAGCGTGAAGGCCGGTTGGACCGCTTCCAGGACCTGTTGCCCGCGCTGGCCTATGTCGGTGTGCCGACTCTTTTGATTCTGGCTCAGCCCGACCTGGGCACCGCCCTGGTGTTTGTGGCCATCACCGTGGGTATGCTGTACGTCGCTGGAGCGCGGCCGTTGTTGTTGGCGACGCTGACGTTGGGTGGGCTGGGCTCGATGGTGACGTGGATCTGGGCACACTTAAACCACGGCCTCTGGATTCCCTTGAAGGATTACCAGCTCGACCGGCTGACCATCTTCCTGGATCCCTGGAGCGATTGGCAGGGCGCCGGTTACCACATGATCCAATCCCAAATCGCCATTGGCGCCGGCGGACTCTGGGGCCGCGGCCTCTTCAACGGCAGCCAGAATCAGCTGCATTTTCTGCCTGAACAGCACACCGACTTCATCTTCTCGGTGCTGGCCGAAGAACTCGGCTTGATCGGCGTCGTCTTCCTGCTGGGCATCTTCTTCATCCTGATTTACCGTGGTCTACGGATCGCCGCGCAGGCCAAGGATCTGTTCGGCACCTTGCTGGCGGCCGGCATTGTGTCCATGCTGACTTTTCACGTCCTGACCAACGTGGGGATGACCGCGGGGATCATGCCGGTCACCGGATTGCCCCTGCCCCTGTTCAGTTACGGGCCCAGTTCCATGATCACCAACCTGGCGGCGCTGGGCCTTCTGTGCAACGTGTGGTTGCGGCGCCAGATGATCGTGTTTTAGACCCGGGGTGTGATGTCAATAGGCAAATCATAGAAATTTTGGGTTGCGTATAA
>JACUUW010000218.1 GCA_014859075.1 Desulforudis sp. | reverse complement strand
TGGGAATTCGCTCTCATACCGGGCGGACTGGACACGTTGCGACAGGTGCGGTTCGAGGTGACGGATATGCTGCCCAAAGCCCCGGCCGAAGCAAGAGTCTGGCGGATGAAACAAACGATAATGACTCCCGAAGATGCCTTGGCCTTGGCAGCCCGTATGGGTATGGACGACCCGAGCCTGCCGGACGGGTTTGTGTATTCCACCGATCGGCCGTGGGGTTACTCGGTTTCCGCTACGGATGGCCGGCGCCTGCTGATCTGGCCCCTGGGCACGTGGTTGTATGAAGACTTTCCGTTTGTAGCTGATGAAACGCAACCGCCTCCGTCCCCGCCCCCGGCGGAGATGATTACCCGCGAACAGGCGCGGGCGACTGCCCTCGGCTGGCTGGACCAGGCCGGAATGCTCCCGGAAGCAGGCACCTACAATGTCGAACAGCCGGAGGACTACCGGGTGACCCTGAGGCGCACGGTCACCCCGGACGGCCTGCCGGTGGCCGGGGAGGAAATGCGGATAACGATATTCCTTGCCTCGGACGGCAGGGTGTACACCGCCACCGGGAACTGGTATCCGATTGAAGATTCGTTCAGCGCCAGGCTGATCGGTTACGAAGAAGCCCTGGAACGCCTGCGGCGGGGCGAAGGGATGTTTGAGGCGCATGCCGACTTCGTTCCGGGGACGGCGGTAATCCGCACGGTGGAGCAGTCCTACCGGCTGGCTTATACCCTGGACCGGACGCCTTACCTGGTACCGGTTGCCGTGTTCCGCGGGGATTTCGCCCCGGACCAAGGCAGCCCGCGGGACTTTGCCGCCTACGTTTCCCTACTGGAGTACCGGACTGCGGCCAACGCCGGAAACTTCGTCCTGGATACGGCGCTGCCGGACGCGCCGGAGCGGGCGCGTGGTCTGCGCGAGCGGCCGCTCGCGGCCACCGAGGCCGAACTGCCGGCCTTGGCCTCCTTCTTCGGGTTGACCAGGGCGCCGGGGGATGACGGCGTAATCCGTGGCCCGCGGGGCGAAGAACTCGGACCGACCTCCTGGGACGGGGGCTGGATTTACCGGGGGCCTGAAGAATCAACCCACGCGCCTGAGACCGCCCGCGTCGAGGTGCCGGCGTTGCTGGCGGCGGCGCGGACCCTGGCCGCCGGCTTGCCCGTACTGCCGGGGAAGACGGGAGAGCCGCAGCAACTCGTGGAGCCCGATGACCGATGGACTGGGGTGATTATTCCGCTGCTGTACGACGGACTACCGGTGACCAGACCTTATCCGCGTCTTGGTTCGCGGAGCTACCTCTCCAACCTCTGGGTGTGGCAGATGGATACCGACCGGGAGGTGTGGACGGTGAACTGCGCTCACCCCATGGAGTTCACCGGGGAGGAGTTTGGGCTGATCGCCCCGGCCGAGGCCTGGGAGAAGCTACAGCGGAATGAGTCGCTGGTGTACGTGGAAGGGTTCTTTGGGGCGATCCCCGGCGGACGGTTCGCCGTCCCCCAATCCCGGGTGACCGAGGTCGACCTTGTTTACCTGCCGCGTCATCCCCAGCTGGTGCGGAACGAACACTACGACCTGATGTACCGGTTCGCGGGCGAAGCCTCGGTCGGCAGCGGCTCGGTTGCGTTCGCGGCCTACGTGCCGGCCCAAAAATAATAGTTTAGTATGGCGGCTGTCGTTCTCGGTCCGGTTTAGTTAGTGCAACTCAGTGTCGCACTCAAAACCGTATTTTTCCTTCTAAAGTGCCGGAACAGGCTGCTCCTTCTTCCCCGGGGAGACATTCGAGTTCTATAGTATGAATATCACTCTCTAAAAGGACTAAACTGCCATCGACCGGTATCCTAAATAGTATTTCTTCTTCATTTTGCTTTGTAACTCTGATGATTACATCCGGGGTACAAGCCTCAGTGATATGAATTGTAAGCAGTGTTTCGTTGGGAAGTGAGGACCGGAACAGTATTGCGGGAAGTGCTTGGCAAGGAACCCTGAAGGCTACGGAGATTTCTTGTGTCAATGGTCCTACCTTTGCCTTATCTACGGAGACTTGAATATTCGGGTTAACATTGATGGAGCCTCCGATGCCGGTTGCCGAGCAGCCTTTCTCAAAATTTAGCCCGGTTTCTTTCATTAGACCAAAGCCTCCAAACGCACTTATTGCGAGAAGTTTCTTCATCCCCTATACTATTCGCGCTGATGATTTTGGCACTACCCCGTTACTTCCAAATACAACCCATAACCAGGCTGGGGAACAGCCTGCGTATCCGGTCCGTCAGCCGTATAACCCATTAATCCGGGGTTTTTCGTACCTCCCGTGGCAGGAAAGAACCGTACTCTCTTGGGAACCTAGGCGGTCTCTTGTTGGTCATGGTAAGAGACGCTGTCCTTTGGAGGTGGGTTGTAGCAAATGAACATTGGGATTCCCGAAGTGATCCTGGTCCTTGTTACCCTCAGTCTGTCTGATGGCCTTGCCGCTGTTCCTGCTGTACTTCGTGATTAAGTGGGCGGTGAAGCAAGCGGTAAGGGAACTGAGAAACGACGGGATACTCTAGCAAAGAGCGAAAAGTTACCGGCTGAAGGAGGGCTATGGATGGTAGATGTCGTTTTCAATTGGCAGATACTGAACCTGTTTATTGTGCTGTTGTCATTTGTGCTCCCGGCCCTGATTCTGTACTTCATCATCAAGCTGGCCGTTAAGAAGGCCGTCAAGGAGTTGAAGGAAGAAGAGGTCATCGGCGAGAGACCTGGCAAACATTAACAAACAAAACCTGCTCCACTCTGAAGCAGGTCCGATATTCGCTGGGCTCCTCCGCAGAGCAGCTTCCCGTGGAAGCTCCGCCAGGCACGCTACGGAAGGAAATCCAACGCTTTGAGTTGACACCCTGCAGGCGGTACAGGGGCTGCAGCCGGATCAACAGGTTCATTAATTATATCACATTAGACGCCGGAACGCCAGCATATGTTCCCGGCGGTCCGTGTCAAGACTTAGTAGGCGATCTCCCAGCGCTTTTGAAATTGTACTA
>JACUUW010000217.1 GCA_014859075.1 Desulforudis sp. | reverse complement strand
CTCGGCATCGACCCTCCGCTTTCTTTTCCCGTAATCTGTTCCTGAAGAGGCTGAACTGCCTTCCCATCCGGCCTCTTCCGACAAAGAAACGTTCAACGGTTATCGGTAGAAAAATACCGCTGAACCAGATAGCTGACTGAATTCCTCGAAGTCGGATAGATGGTGCTGTAAAATCTTGTAGACTTCCCGTGGGCTGACGTCATCGTACAGGTGTACGGCACGGTTACGGAACCTCACCATCTGTTGCGCCGTTTTTACGAACTCATGCGGAATGACTCCCTCGGTCGCCAAGAGTTTGATGGTTTCCGTGTAGGTTTTAGGAAAGCCCGGAACGCTAAGTCGTGCTTGAAGCCCCAGACGCAACAAGATGCCGAGGTCAACGTCACTGAGCACGGTCTGCGTCACCGTGCCGTAGGAACCGTAAAGATAGGCCGCAACAATGTCCGGGTTTTCGGCCAGGTACCACTGGAGGGCCGGCATCCGCCCCTCAATATTAATCATCCGCAATTTGCGGGATAACCTGACTATGGTGTTGCTCCTTCCACGAACACTTGACATTTTGTGCCATTACGCTCGCGTTTACCTTATCATTCAAAGCCCTGCCGGTCAAGACAAAAGCCGCTTTTTGCCGCTTCTGGGATAACCACCTTTAGCACTCTAATGCTTAGCCTGCTAAAAAGGGGGACTGTCCCCCTTTTTAGCAGTGTGGCGGGGTGGGTGCTAATGATGGGGCGGCTTTTTTAGTCGAGGGTTTTGAGTTTTTGGGCCTGGTCGCTGGTGATCAGGGCGTCGACCAGTTCGTGCAGGTCCCCCTGGAGGACCATTTCCAGGCGATACAGGGTGAGGTTCAGGCGGTGGTCGGTCACCCGGTTCTGCGGGAAGTTGTAGGTGCGGATGCGCTCGCTCCGGTCGCCGCTGCCCACCTGGATCTTCCGGGTCGAAGCGATGTGCTCCTGCTGCTCTTGCTCGGCCTTGTCCAAAAGGCGCGCCCGGAGCACTTTCATGGCTTTATCCCGGTTCTTGTGCTGGGACTTCTCGTCCTGGCAGCTGACCACAATGCCGGTCGGCACGTGGGTAATGCGCACCGCCGACTGGGTGGTGTTCACCGACTGGCCCCCGGGACCGGTGGAACAGAACACGTCAACCCGCAATTCCTCCGGCTTGACCTCGATGTCGACCTCCTCGGCCTCGGGCAGCACGGCGACCGTCGCGGCCGACGTGTGGATCCGCCCCCCGGATTCAGTGGCCGGCACCCGCTGCACGCGGTGGACGCCGCTCTCGAACTTCAGCTCGCTGTACGCGCCCCGCCCCTCCAGCAGCACGATCACTTCCTTGAATCCGCCCAGGTCGGTCTCACTGCCGCTCAAGATTTCGGCCCGCCAGCCCCGGCGCTCGGCGTAGCGCAGGTACATCCGCAAAAGGTCACCCGCAAACAGCCCCGCCTCCTCCCCGCCGGTGCCGGCCCGAATCTCGATGATGACGTTCTTTTCGTCGTTCGGGTCTTTCGGGAGGAGCAGGATGCGCAGTTGTCGCCGGAGTTTCTCTTCCCGGTTCTCCAGCTCCACCAGTTCACTTTCGGCCAACTCGCGAAACTCGGGGTCCCTCTCGTCCCGGATGAGTTCCCGGGTCGCCTCGATGTCGGCGGCCACTTTTTTGTATTCCCGGTACACACCGACCACGTCCCCGAGGTCGGCGTGGCTTTTCATGTAACCGCGCCACCGCTCGTGATCCTGGATGATTTCGGGGTCGCTGATCAGTCTGTTGAGTTCTTCGTATTTTTCCTCAAGATGCTCCAACTTCGCGAACATTATAATCTCCCTCTTCTCTTACCCGTACGGCCTCAAAGGCGCTGATCGCCACTTCCAGTTGGCTCTGGTCCGGTTCCCTGGTGGTCAGTTTCTGCACGGCCAGCCCCGGCGCCAGCAACAACTTGCTCAGCGGGAACGCCGCATAGCGGGCCGTCAACTTGATCACCTCGTAGGCCACGCCGGCCACCACCGGCAGGAGCAGCACTCGGGAGGCGATGCGCCACCACAGGGGATCGGTGGCCAGAAAACAGAAGATAAACACTTTCAAGAGAATGACCACCAGAATGAAACTGGTGCCGCAGCGCGGGTGCAGGGCCGAGTACCGCTGCACTTCCCCGCCCTCCAACCGGGCGCCCGCCTCGTAGGCGTTAATCACTTTGTGTTCGGCGCCGTGGTACTGGAAAACCCGCCGGATATCAGGCATCAGGCCGACGGCGGCGACGTAAAGCATGAAGGCGGTGATCCGGATGAGCCCCTCGATCACGTTCTGCCCCACGCTACCCGCCACCAGCGGCGTCAACAGGTGGGCCAGGAACACCGGCAGCACGATGAACAGGCCGATGGCCAGCCCGACAGCCACCACCACCGTCCCCGCCATCTCCAGCGGGGTAATCGGTTTCTCCTCCTCGGCAGTGGCCTTGGAGGCGGAAAAATTCAGGGCCTTGATGCCGATGATCAGGGACTCGACCAGCACCACCGTACCCCGCACCAGGGGCCATTTCAGACAGGGCAACCGGTTGGTGACGGTCTCCACCGGCCGCGTCTCTATTTCAATGTTGTTGTCGGGACAGCGCACGGCCACCGCCCACGCGGAGGGCCCGCGCATCATGACCCCCTCGATCACCGCCTGGCCCCCGTAGTTGAAAGGTTTCTTCATTCACAGTCGCTCCGATCTTGATACAGATAGCAGAGCGTCGCTCTGCTATCTGCTTTGCCCGGTATGCTGGGAAACCTACTTCTCGATTCCGTACTTCCTACGGAACTTGTCGGCCCGGCCGTGGGTCTCCACCGTCCGCTGCATTCCCGTGTAAAAGGGATGACACTTCGAACAGATGTCCACGCGCATTTCCTTCCTGGTGGAGCCAATCTCAAACTGGGCCCCGCAGATACACACAATCTTGGCCCGTTGGTAAACGGGATGAATTTTCTCTTTCATGACCTTTCACCTCTTTCCGTCCAGGGCTCTCGTAAAAAACCGCAATTCTTATATTAGCATGCAAACGCGC
>JACUUW010000216.1 GCA_014859075.1 Desulforudis sp. | reverse complement strand
GTGGTTATCCCGGCATACTGGACCATTTCCAAGAGGTCTTTACCCTGAGGTACCGGTTCATCCCTGGAGTAATGCATCAGCGGCCTCAGGATACTGGTACTTACCAATAAACTGTCAACCATGCCCTCGACGAAGGCGACCGCCGCCGGATGTTTCCCGGCGACCAGGAACTCGCGGACGTTAAAGCCGGGACTGTCTGCGAAAATCCGCTTTAAAACCGTGATGTTCTCTTGCAGTGATTCGGAAATGGGAATTCGGTCAAGTTGCTCATAGTGGTAAGAGCGTTGCGCCTCGCGCAGTTTCTCGCTCAGCCGGCGGGTAACGAGTCGGCGTTTACGCTCCCGCACGCTATTCCCCTCCTCTCCCCGGCCGCAGTCTGATGCCCCGGATGACGGCCACCGTCAGGATCAGCCCGGTGAGAATAAACTGCACGAAGGAAATGGAAAAGGGGAAGACCTCCCCCGAGAAGGACTTAAGCTCGGTAACGTCGACCCACGCCTGGACGGACAGGGCGGTGATGACCACCGCCAGGGGTAGGATCAGGGGCCGGTAGTCCTTGAGATTCAACCACTGGGCGAGGGCCAGCGTGCCTGCATAGAAAAAGGTGGTCAGTTTGAAAAGCATTCCCGCCGTCCAGAAAGCCATAAACACGGCGTCCTGGCGTGAGAAGATGGGCAGCGCCGGGATCTCTACGTGCCGCGCCAGAGCGAGGGTCGGGAAAAGCCTGAACGCCGCCCCGGCGGCCCCGAACTGGCCCACGGCGGCTACTACAATCAGTTGTAAGACCAGGAAGAGGATCAGCACCGCCAGGAGGTTGAATTTCACCATGCGGGGCTGGTCCGCCGTTAAGATAAAAGGCATGAGCATCAGGATCACGGTCGTTTCCCCGAACCAGGAACCGGGGGTGACCGCCCCGAGGATCACCGGCCCGGGCCCGTTTTCGAGGACCGGGAGGAACTCCTCCAGTCGTATGTCCTTTATTCCAAGTGCGATAATCAAAACAATGGCGCCGATCATGCTCCAGAGTACGATCGTGTTCACCCGGCAGAGAATCTCCAGGCCCTGGTAAAGCAAGTAGACGGCCAGAAGTGTCAGTACGCCGATGATGGCAATCATCGGCGTGAGTGGAAGATAGGCGGCGTTCATCAATTCCGAGAACTCCCGCTGCACAAAGTAGGCCACGAACAAGTAATAGTAAACGTAAATGAATCCAACCAGTTTCCCGATTACCGGCCCGAGTACCCGCGGTGTGTACTGGATAACCGTTTCTCCCGGGAAGCGCAGAGCCAGCCGAACGGCAATGTACGTCACCAGCGCACCGAAGGCCCCGGCCAGGAGCAGCGAAAGCCAGGCATCCTGTTGGGCGCGTTCGGCGGTAATCGTAGGGACAAAGAGAATTGCCGTTGCAAGCACGATACTGATTTCGTAGTTCATCGCCTGAAAGCCCGAGATCTTCCCCTCTTCCCGTATCAGGTAGGTCGCCCCCTCAAAATCCTGCCGGAACAGGAAGATTGATACGCTTTATCCGTATCGTACCTTGAAGCATATTTTCCTTCACCAGGGTCACCATTATACGCGGGGGGGCAGGGCCTTCCGACTTCTACGCGGATTTCAAGATCGCGGACAGATCTTCTTTCGGTGTGGTAATGGGCTTAACGCCGAAGGTCTTACTCGAGTTTGTCAAGATATAATGCACGAGAGGCCAAGGGGAGTATTTGCGCCTCGGCCTAAAGGATGATTTGCCTTCCAGGCCCATCGGACACCCGGGTAAAAAAGAAACCGGGCTCGCATTGAGGCCCGGCTGCCTTACTTGTGGTCGTCATGCTATCACATTTGCCGTTAGTCAATTACCAAAGTGACCCCGCGGTGGCAGATAGTGAAAACAGCGTTGAGTAACACCTTCATTCAACATCTTGAAGCATTTTTTCCATAGAAGCCACCCGCGCACGCAGGTCGGACAGATCCTCAGCGATTCTCTTCTGCGCTGAAACGGCTTCTTCCGCCAGTTTGCGATAAGCCTCATCCCTTGCAATCTCCGACTGGCTGCTGACTCTGTACCGCCAAGTCTTCAGGCCCAGGCCTACCAGTATGGTTCCAAGGGTTAGGATTCCCAGTACAAAGCCCATTCCGGCAAGCTCGCTAGTCATCATTTGGTATACTCCTTTCCATTCTTGTCGGCGTCCAGAGAATTTCTCACTTGTTTCTCAAGGGTCAGGTTGTTTCTTAACGGTCAGGGTTTTGGCCGCTTCCGCGACGCTCTTCGGGCTCAACTCCAGCATAAAGGGCGTTACTTCGTAAAAATTCATGGCTTTCCCGTCATCCGACAATTCCATCCTGCTTGTCACCAGTCCGGCATTCTGCAAGCGTTTTAAGTGCATGATCAGCAGCGGCCGGCTCATTTTGGCTTTGCGCGCAAGTAGGCTCACGTGAATACGCCTGCCATGTAACAGAGCGATAACCCTCAACCGATGCGGGTTGGCCAGTGCATCCAATATTCTCAAAAGGTCGTCGCCGGAAAGTGACTTCGGCCCTAAACACCCTAGATCATATATTTCCTACTCACCCCGCTCTCACATAGTACTGCCTTACACCTGTAAATAAAATATTACATGTGCAAGGCAATGTCAAGCCGTATACCTTACTTAATTATCAGCTCGCCTTCCCGCACCGACATCCTCTCATCTGGCCCGGTATCGTCCGGAGGAAAAAGTGCGGACATTCAGCAACTGAGTGAAACCACCATCCTGTGCCGCATGTCAATAAGTAAAGGTCTCTTTGAGCAAGGTGGGACGATTGAGTATACGCTAGCCTTCTTTCAATTTTATCGGTGCTGGTGGGCGTCCTGGTTCTGACCGGCTGCGGCCCATCCAACACTCCGGAAACCGACCTCGAACTCGTATCCGTCCGGGCCCAGATCGTGGATGGCGAGGAAGCCGGCGCACTTTATGTGGAAAAACCGGACGGGGAACCGGTGGGGAAGATATACTCCGTTCGACTGCGCTATGACATTGTGCTGCGCAACACGGGGGATGCTCCGATCCCGCCCCAGGAAACGGCC
>JACUUW010000215.1 GCA_014859075.1 Desulforudis sp. | reverse complement strand
ATTTACAGTGGGTCGTCAACCAAAGAAGGAAACTGGTCCTTCACTGTCCGTCGTGCTCCTGTTTACGCCTGCACGGGCATGATCACTACGAGCGCTGGGCAGTGACGCGTTTGTCCCTGCACCGGATACCCATTCACCGTTGGCACTGTCCACGGTGCCAAAAGACCGTTAGTGTACTCCCGGACTTGCTTGTACCATACGGCCGTTTCGTCAACAACCTGCGGGAGCAGGCGGTGCGGCTGGTGGTCAAGGGTGAAACCCTGGCCGCGGTGCCCTTGAAAGTCAGTTCCCCGGCGGTGAGCGTGGTTTCCACCCGCACCGTGCGGCGCTGGGTGCGGCGGGTGGAGGTTTTGGCCGCAGAGTTGAGCAATTGGCTGGTGGAACTGATCCTGCAAATAATGCCGCACCTGGACATTTACGCCATAAGTTCCCGGCATACCGGGGCCCGGGCAAACTTGCGTTTTTTGCTGGACCTTGGTGCATACTGGTGCCGCTTGTTCCCTTTACCCATAGACGCCCATCCCGGTTTCTTCGCCGCTCTGAGTCGCTGCCGTGATGCTCCGGGCTTCCTCTGAGCGCACCCCACAAACTATGTCACTCCCCAACTTCCTCCAGTGGTGCGAGAATAACGTTGAACCATTTTGCGAGGGAGGAAGGCACCATGGACGACAAAATGCGTGAGGAGATCGCCCAGTTTCGCCACCAGGTCATCGCCCCGGTGGTGGTGCAAGAGCTGGACGCCCGGACGGCGGCGGCCGTGCTGCGGGAGTTGGCCGGCCGGGAGTACCGGATACCCCACAGCCAAAAGACCCGGGTGGGCTTGCGCACCCTGCGGCGCTGGGTGTCCGCCTACCGGGCCGGGGGTTTGGAAGCACTGAAACCCCAGGTGCGCAACGACAAGGCACGGACGCGGGTGCTGGACCCGGCCATCGTCGCGTTGGCCTGTGACTTGCGGCGGGAGGTGCCGGAACGTAGCGTGCGTCAGATCATCACCATCCTGGAGCTATCCGGGAAAGTGGCGCCGGGCACGGTGAAGCGCAGCACCCTGGCCGACCATTTGGTGCGTAGAGGTTTCAGCCGGCAGGCGATGGTGAAAAAGAAACACCGGAGCTTTCGCCGCTTCGGCGCAAAACACCGGAACGACTGCTGGCAGGGGGATTGCCAGCACACCCTGGCCCTGCCGCATCCCGACCGGCCCGGGACAACCAAGAAAGTCTATCTTTTGGCCTGGCTCGACGATTACTCCCGGCTGGTCTACGGCCGGTTCTACTGGGAGGAGAAAGGCCCCCGCCTGGAAGACTGCCTGAAACGCGCCATTTTGCGTAATGCTTTGCCCCGGCAAATTTACGTCGATAACGGCTCCATCTACTCCAGCCGCCACTTGGCCCGGGTCGCGGCCCGGCTGAACATCCGGCTGTCGCACTCGCGGCCCTACCAGCCCGCCGGGCGCGGCAAGATTGAAAAATTCTTCCGCTACGTGGATACGAGCTTCTTGCCCGAGGCCCGTAACTTGATCGACGCCGGGCGTTTGAACACCCTTGACCAGTTGAACGAGTTCTTCTGGGCTTGGCTGGAGGTGGGCTACAACAACAAGCCGCACAGCGCCACCGGGCAAGCGCCCCGGGAACGCTTTGCGCAAGACCCCACGCCGTTAAGAAAGATCGACCCGGTGACGCTGCGGGAGATCTTCCTCTGGGAAGAGCAACGGACGGTGGACAAGACCGGCTGTTTTCGGCTGCACGGCAACACCTACGAAGTGGAAACCAGCCTGGCCCGGCGGCGGGTGATGGTGCGTTACGATCCCTACGACCTGGCCCGGATCGAGGTGTGGCACGAGGGACGGCGTTTTGCCGATGCCGTGCCCTTCCGACTGCGCCGCCACCGCCACCAGACGGTGGAGCCGGTCCAAACAGAAGAGAAACCGGTGCCGACGGGGCTTAATCTCCTGGAGTTGGTCAAAAAGACCGAGACCCGGCGCCGTGCCGAACTCTTGGAAAAGACCAGTTACGCCAGTCTGGTCGCCCGGAAGAAGGAGGAGTAGCCGATGTTTCTGGAACACTTTGGTTTTACGCGCCGTCCTTTCACCCGGGAGATGCCCACCGAGGCGCTTTTGGCCATGCCGCCCTTTGAGGAACTGGCCGTCCGCCTGCAGTACATGGTGACCTCCCGCGCCTTCGGCCTGGTAACCGGGGAGGTCGGGTCCGGAAAGACCACCGCTTTGCGGGCGCTTTACGACCAACTGGATAAAGTCCGGCACCGGTTCATCTACATCGCCGACTCCAGCTTGAACCCGCGTGCCTTTTACCGGGATGTGCTGGACCAGTTGGACCTGCCGGTGCCCTACCACAGCCGGGAGATGAAACGCCAGTTTGAACAGGCCATCCTGACCGCTTACCAGCAGGAAGGCAAGCAGACGGTCATCGTGCTGGACGAGGCCCATCTTTTGAGTGCGAAGATGCTGCAGGAGGTAAGGTTCATCTTGAATTTTCATCTGGACGCGGCGGCGCCCCTGACCTTTATTCTGGTCGGGCAGGCCGAACTGCGGGGAATGCTGCGTCTCAAGTCCTTTGAGGCCATTGTGCAGCGGGTGCAGATGCGCTACCATTTGGCCGGACTGGATCAGGAGGGGGTGGCCGCCTACATCGAGCATCACCTGCGTTACGCCGGGGCCACTAGACCGATTTTCGCCGAGCAGGCTGTCCAGGCCATTGCCACGCTTACCCGGGGGCTGCCCCGGATGATTAACAACCTGGCTGCGGCTTGCCTGCTGGACGCCTGTTCCCGGGGACAGGCACTGGTGGACGAAGCCACGGTACAAAGGGCCGCCGCTGAACTTCAGGAAACGACCGGGCTGGCTGCGGTTGGTTCGCCATGGTAAACTCAATCTAGGATGTCCGGGGGCCGGAGACGTCAACCGTCATGGCTCCCGGTGTCATCCATTCCCGGCAATGACGAGTGCCATTGGCACGCGTCAGTCAGTGACAAATAGTGCTGGTAGCAACAGCTGGTATGAACCTGAAGTCCCGGATGAGTTGAGGGAGTAGTATGTTGTATGCCG
>JACUUW010000014.1 GCA_014859075.1 Desulforudis sp. | reverse complement strand
CATGAACAACGCCTTTGGTGACAGCGGACGGGAGAACTTTGTGGTGGCTGCCGCCGACCACGGCCTCAACATTGTGGTGGAGGAGAAATTCGAGGTCGACGACGTGGACATGACCGCGCAGCTGACCAAGGTCAAGGGTTCGACCGCGCAGGCCGTCGTCGTCTGGGCGATTCCCCCTTCCGCGTCCATTGTGACTAAGAACTTCAAGGATCTAGGCCTCACCATTCCACTCATCCATACTCACGGGGTAGGCAACCAGACCTTCATCGACCTGGCCGGGGGAGCCGCCGACGGGATCATCGCGCCGATGGGCAAACTCCTGATAGCCGAGCAGCTTCCCGACACGGATCCGCAAAAGGAGTTGCTTGTTGACTACCTGCAGGCCTACGAGGCAAAGTACGGCGAGCAGCCGAGCACTTTCGGCGGGCATGGTTGGGATGCTTTCCAGCTGGCCGTTCACGCCATCGAGACGGCCGGTGCCGACCGGGCGGCGATCCGCGATGCGCTGGAGAATACGACCGGTTTTGTGGGGATCAGCGGTGTCTTCAATATGTCTCTTGACGACCACAACGGCCTGGGAGTAGACTCCATGGCCCTGGTCGGGATTGTGGACGGCAAGTGGACGCTACTGGAACTGTAACACATCAGCCGGATGATTCCGGCTATTTTGAGAGGATAAGCCGCCGTGAGCCTTGAAAGCCAACTTCTCCAGTACTTGATCTCCGGTCTTACGCTGGGGAGCATTTATGCCGTGATCGCCATCGGGCTGGTGGTGACCTTTAACATCACCGGGATCTTCAACCTGGCCCTGGGCGAATTTGTGACCATCGGCGCTCTGGCGGCCATCTCGCTGTATGCTGCGGGGTTACCCCTCATCGTCGCCTTTGTCCTGGCGGTGATAGTCGCCGCCGTTCTGGGGGCCTTGATGGAGCGCACCGCCATTCACCCGGCGCGCAACGCCAACGCCACCATCCTGACGTTGGTCATTATCACCATCGGTGTGGGTATCGCCATGCGGGGTGCGTCTCTGCTCATCTGGGGGACGCACCCGTACACCCTGCCGCCGTTTTCCGCCCACGCCCCTTTTACCGTCGGCGGAGCCACGGTCATTCCCCAGAGCTTCTGGGTTTTGGGACTGGGAGTGGTCTGCGTCGCGGTGCTGTTTGCGTTTTTCGAGTTCACCTATCTCGGTAAAGCCGTACGGGCCTGTGTAATGAACCGAACGGCTGCCCGCCTGGTGGGTGTAAACCCGAACCGGTTGTCGCTTGCCGCTTTTACGGTCACCGGAGCCCTGGGGGCCTTGGCGGGAATTTTTATCACCCCGATCACCTTCGCCACCTTTGACATGGGCTTCATGTTGGGACTCAAAGGCTTTGTAGCCGCCATCCTCGGGGGCGTGACAAACGTCCCGGGGGCCATCATCGGCGGTTTCCTGTTGGGCATTCTGGAGGCCTTCGGGGTCGGACTGATTGGCTCGGGGCTGAAGGATGCGGTGGCCATGTTGGTGATGATCGTGGTCCTGCTTGTACGCCCAAGCGGTATTCTGGGGTCCCTGCACCGCGAAATGTAGCGGCGGCGGATCAAAATACAGATTCTCAGTGCACTAAAGGTGATCCCTGATGAAGCACAGGAATTTAATCTTTTTCCTTGTTGTCTTGGCCTGTTTTCTGGCGTTGCCCCTGGTAATCAAGAGCGGCTACTTCCTGGGGATTTTGGTGATTGTGGGGCTTTATTCGATCGTGGCCATCGGGCTTGGTCTCCTACTGGGCTATGCCGGGCAGGTGTCCTTCGGTCAGGCCGCTTTCTACGGCGTCGGTGCGTACACGGCCGCCATACTATCCGGAACCTACGGGTGGCCGCCGTTGCTGGCACTCGCGGCGGCACCGGTAATTCCCGCCGCGGTGGCCGCGGTCATCGGACGGCCCATCCTGAAACTGCGGGCACACTACCTGGTACTGGGTACGTTGGGCTTCGGCATCCTGGTTTATATCCTGCTGAAAGAAGCCGTGGGCCTGACCGGCGGTCCCTCCGGCTACACCGGAATCCCCTATTTCCGTGCCGGCGGGCTGGTTTTGAACAGCGACGTGCAATTCTATTACCTGATCTGGTGCTTGGTGGCCCTTACCCTCCTGGGTGCCTGGAATCTGGTGAACAGCCGGATCGGCCGCGCCTTGAGGGCCCTTCACGGCAGTGAACTGGCCGCCCAGACGGCCGGGATCGACACCGCGCGTCTCAAGCTGAAGGTTTTCATTCTAAGCGCTTTCCTGGCCGGCCTGGCCGGGGGCCTGTACGCCTTTTACATCACCTTTGTCAGTCCCTCTCCGTTTGATTTTCATGCTTCAATTTTGTTTGTGCTGATGGTTGTGGTAGGGGGTGCGTCCACCGTTTGGGGACCGGTCCTGGGCGCTTTTGTCGTTGTCGGCCTGGGTGAGTTCTTGCGCTGGGCGGTTCCCCTGGTCCTGCCGAAAGCCGGCGGGGAGTTTGAAATCATTTTCTTCGGTGCTATTCTGGTATTGGTTCTCCTGTTCCGCCCCGAGGGGCTTCTGGGTCACCGGCGGGGCGGCCGGTTGGAGTCAAAGGTGCAAAAGGAGGCCCCCCAGCCGTGCTCGAGGTAAGGAACCTGACCAAAACCTTCGGCGGGTTGGTCGCCGTGAACAGGGCCGATTTCACGGTGAGCTCCGGAGAGATCCTGGCCGTCATCGGGCCCAACGGCGCGGGCAAGACGACGATCTTCAACCTGATCACCGGCATTCTGGCCCCGGACAAGGGTGAAATCAAGTTTCAGAACCGGTTGCTGAACAGGATGAAGCCATATCAAATCGCCAGGCTGGGCATCAGCCGCACGTTTCAGAACCTGGAGCTTTTCCGGACCATGACCGTGGCCGAGAACGTCATGGTCGGGGCGTACACCAGGGATACCACCGGTTTTATCGGGGCCATGCTCCGGCGGCCTGGAACGTCCCTCCAGGATCAGGAACGGTACGCCGAAGCTGTTGAGATTCTGCGTGGTGTCGGTTTGGCCGATTACGCCGACGAACAGGCGGACAGTCTTCCGTTCGGCCTCCAGCGACTCCTGGAAATCGCGCGCGCGCTCGCGTCCCGGCCCAAACTGGTTCTGTTGGACGAGCCCGCGGCCGGCCTGAATGCCAGCGAATCACAGGCGCTCGTCGGTGTGTTGCGGTCGTTGCAGGAGCAGGGGCTGACTTTTGTCCTGGTGGAGCACGACATGACAACGGTAATGGACGTAGCCGACCGGATCGTGGTTCTGAATTTCGGTTCGGTAATCGCGTCCGGCGCACCCGCGGAGATTCGGTCCAACGCCGAAGTCATCAGGGCGTACCTAGGGGAGGATGAACCGTAATGCTGTTGTCGGTAAAGGATTTGTCCGTGTACCGGGGTCATATCCGGGTGTTGAATAACCTTGAGTTCACGGTAGGCGAGGGGGAGATCGTGGCGGTGCTGGGCGCAAACGGCGCCGGCAAGAGCACTCTGGTTGGAACCCTCGCCGGCCTTTATCCTCCAGCCACCGGGGAAATCATTCTCCAGGATCGGGTGGTCCTCACCGGCAAACCGCCGGAGTTCGTGGTCCGGGCCGGCATCAGTCTGGTACCCGAACACCGTCAGCTCTTTGGGGGCTTGAGTGTTTACGACAATCTGATTCTGGGCTCTTATCACCGGTACCGCAGGGACAGGAAGGAGCTTCCGGAGGCGCTGGAGAACGTTTTCTGCCTCTTTCCGGCCCTGCGTGAAAAGAAAAATAAGCCCGCACAAACCCTTAGCGGCGGACTGCAGCAGATGTTGGCCATCGGCCGGGGTTTGATGGCGGACCCGCGATTGCTGCTGTTGGACGAACCGTCCATGGGCCTGGCTCCGCTCGTGGTCCGCGAGATCATGACCACGCTCTCGCACCTGCGCACGAAGGGTCATACCATTATTCTCGTGGAGCAGAACGCCCGGGCCGCCCTCAGGATCGCCGATCGCGCCTGGGTATTGGAACGGGGGCGCATTGCGCTGTCCGGCAGCGCGGCTGAACTGCTGCAAGACACCCGCGTTCAGACGGTATATCTTGGCAACAGTCGGGGGTGGTCGCGATGTAACCAAACGAACGGTTGATTCGGCCGGCCTGGGAAAAGGGTAGATACCTAAATTGTGCTTGTGAAAAAAAGAATTTTCTGGTAAACTAGTAGCATCGCAAGACACCTAACTTCCAGGACCGTCGGGGTGATGGTGGAAGTCGAGACAGAACACCTTTAGAAAGGGGCGATCACCAATGTCGTTTGAAATCAGTTACCTTATGGATAAACTCCGGGTCTGGATGCAGGGAGACGGGTACCGCGGCGTTGACACATACGCCGTGCAGGGATACAAGCCTGATCTGATTGGGGTCAACGCTGCGGGGCGATACGCGAACGGAGAGATCAAGACCCTGGAGAAATTCAAAACCGAAAGGACCATGAACAAGATCAAGGCTTTCGGCACCGCCAAGGAGAAAGACGGGACTTTGATTCCACTGTACATTGCCGTACCCAAAGGCAACGAGGAAGCAATGCGCAAACTGGTCGAGGGCGTGCTTGCCGATATGTCCCACGTCAAGGTAAAGGGTTTCTAATGAGTTTGTGGAGGCCTGCCTCACCCCGACGGTAACGATCGGCGGTTCAGGCGGAGTTCCCGTTTTCGGGGTCTCTGTCCAAGTTGGGACCCTGGGTTTCCGGGGGTGCCTGGCCGTCCGGCCGGACGATCCGGCGGGCCACCGTTAAAAACCCGGTGTGGCCTACCATCCGGTGGTTGGGACGGACGCTCCGGTTGCGGATGTGCCAGTCCCGCACCAGTAGTTCCACTGTCTCCACCACCCCGAAACGGTTACTGCTTCGCAAGGCGCCGGTGAAGCTCTCGGCTTGTCTGATGGTGGGTACGTAGGCGACAACCACGCCTCCCGGGCGCAGGGCCGTCGCTGCTGGTTCCACCGCCTGCCAGGGTTCGGGCACGTCCAGGATGACACCGTCCACCTGCCGTTCGGGGATGTGTTCGTAAACGTCGCCCAGGACGAGGCTGACGTTTTCGGCTTCCCCCAGAAAGTCACGCAGGTTCTTGGCGGCGAAGTCGAGCATGTCCTGGCGGACGTCGTAGCCCCAGACAAAACCGGATGGTCCTATCTGGCGGGCCAGGGCCAGGAGCAGAGCCCCGCTGCCCACGCCGCCGGCGATCACTTTACTGCCCGGGCCCACGTCGGCCCAGAGGAGGATGTAGGCGGTATCCTTGGGGTAGATAATGCCGCTCTTCCGGGGCATGTTCATGGTAAAGTCGACCAGGGTCGGCCGCAAGGCAAATAACTCCTTGCCCTTGGAAGTAACCAGGGCCGTTCCGGGTTCACGCCCGATCACTTCAGCGTGGGCGATATAGCCCCGGTGGGTCTGCAGTTTTCCCTGGGGGTGCAGGCGCTGCATGTAACTGCGTTCCTGATGGTCTAAAAAAATGACCAGTTCTCCTTCGCGAAACTCCAACCTGTTAACACCACCCTGACGAATATTGTGTTGCGTCACTGGTTGTTTCGCCGTGGGTAAAACAATTCCTTTGCTTGCTTTTGCCAAAAGCGGCATGCTATAATATGCTCTGCCTACCAGGGTTAGGAAGTCCCCTGGTGTTTTGCTTCCTGCTAGGTTACGGTGTAAACTTTACATTTAGCGGAGTAATATTTAGTATTGGGTAAATACCATAAAGGTAAACGACCTGCGTAACCATTTGATTAGGAGGACTTTGGTTAATGAAAGCAACGGCCGAGAAAATCGACACCAACAGAGTGGAACTCGAAGTGGAGTTGGAACCGGAGCGGTTGAGCAAGGTCATGGACCAGGCCTACCGCCGTCTGGTGAGAAAAGCCAACATCCCCGGTTTCCGCCCCGGCAAGGCGCCTCGTCCGGTGTTTGAAAGCTTTTACGGCAAACAGGCGTTGTACGAGGACGCCGTGGAGAAACTTATTCCGGAAGCTTACCTGGAAGCGATCAAGGACACCGGAATTCACCCGGTTTCTCAGCCCGAGGTGGACGTGGTGCAGTTGGAGGAAGGTAAACCGGTCATCTTCAAGGCCAAAGTGGACGTGAAACCGGAAGTGGTCCTGGGAGACTACAAGAACTTCCAGTTGGAAAAAGAGGTGGCCCGGGTTTATGACGAGGACGTGGCTGAGGAACTCGAAAACCTGCGCAACCGCTACGCGAAGCTGGTGACCGTTGACGAAGGCGCCGTTGAGATGGGGGACATTATCACCATTGATTATGAAGGCACCATCGAAGGGGAGCCGTTCGAGGGCGGTTCCGCCACCGACCGTTCGGTGGAAGTGGGCAAGGGGTTCGTGGCGAAGGACTTTGATGACCACCTGGTGGGAATGACGATAGGCGAGACACGCGAGATCCCGCTGGCTATTCCGGAGGATTTCCCGAAGCCGGACGTCGCCGGCAAGGAGGCCCTGATCAAGGTCACCCTGAAGGGGATCAAACGTAAGGAACTGGCACCGCTGGACGACGAGTTCGCCAAGGACGTCAGCGAACACGAGTCCCTGGAAGCATTACGGGGCGAGACCAGGAATAGACTACAGGAAGCTGCCGAAAAGAAAGTCGAAAACGACTTGCGCAACGCGGCCATCGATCAGGCGGTGGCCAACGCCCAGTTGGAGATCCCGCAGAGCATGGTTGAAGCCCGTTTGGACTCATTAATGGAAGAGGCCTTGCGTCCGGTTTTGGAGCAGGGCATGACCAAGGAGGACTTCCTGCGGCTGACCAATCAGACCGAGGAATCGATGCGGGCCGATATGCAGCCCCGGGCCGAAAAGGCCCTGCGCCGGGAACTGGTCATCGACCGGATCGCAGAAGAGGAGGAGCTGGAGGTCAGTGAGCAGGAAGTGGAAGCCGAGCTTGAGAAAATGGCCGGGTTTTACCGGATCGAATCGGCCCGACTGAAGGAAATCCTGGATCAGAATGACGAACTGGACTCGATCCGGGCCGTCATCCGCCGCGACAAGGCGGTTGACATCTTGATCGAAAATGCCGAGATCTCGGAAGTGGCGGAAAAAGGTGAAAATACGGAGAACGGCGGATCCAAGCCCGAAAAATAGGGCTAGAAAAGTTCCTCTTTTAAATGGAACTCATTTCGTTTAACATATGTTTGGGAAGGAGGTTTGTGTGGATGAGTACTCTGGTACCGATTGTAGTTGAACAAACCGCCCGCGGGGAAAGAGCCTATGACATCTATTCGCGCCTGCTTAAGGACCGGATCGTGTTTATCGGCGGCGTGGTCGAGGACCACATGGCCAACTTGATCATTGCCCAACTCCTGTTCCTGGAGGCCGAGGATCCGGAGAAAGACATCCACCTGTACATCAACTCTCCCGGCGGTCAGATCACGGCGGGGATGGCGATTTATGACACCATGCAGTACATCCGGCCGGACGTGTCCACCATTTGCTTGGGCCTGGGGGCGAGCATGGGCGCTTTCCTGCTGGCGGCCGGTACCCCCGGGAAGCGTTACGCGCTGCCGTACGCCCGGATTCTCCTCCATCAACCGCTGGGAGGGGTTCAGGGGCAGGCTACCGATATCGATATTCATGCCAGGGAGATTTTGCGGACCAGGCAGGCACTGAACAAGTTGTTGGCTAAACATACCGGTCAACCCCTGGAAAGGATTGAACGGGACACCGAACGTGATTTCTTCATGTCCGCGGACGAAGCTCGGGAATATGGTATAATTGATGAAGTGATCACGGTTCGGAAAAAGGCCAAGTAGAAGAGGTGTTGTTACATGTTTAACGAAAAAGGTCAACTCAAATGCTCCTTCTGCGGTAAGCTTCAGGATCAGGTCAAGAAGTTGGTGGCCGGACCTGGGGTCTACATCTGTGACGAGTGCATTGAGCTGTGCAACGAGATTATCGAAGAGGAACTCAGTGAAGACCTTGGATTGGAATTGCGTGATATTCCCAAGCCGGTGGATATCAAGGATTATCTGGACCAGTACGTTATCGGCCAGGAACATTCCAAGAAGATCCTGTCGGTGGCGGTTTACAACCATTACAAGCGGATCAACCTGGGTGGGAAGCTCGAAGACGTCGAGTTGCAGAAGAGCAATATCGTGATGCTTGGGCCGACCGGTTCCGGCAAGACGTTGCTGGCGCAGACCCTGGCGCGGTTTCTGAATGTGCCCTTCGCCATCGCGGACGCCACCTCGCTCACCGAAGCCGGCTACGTCGGCGAGGACGTGGAGAACATCCTGCTGAAGCTTATTCAGGCCGCCGATTACGATGTTGAAAAGGCTGAGAAGGGTATTGTGTACATCGACGAGGTCGATAAGATTGCGCGCAAGTCGGAGAACCCGTCCATCACCAGAGACGTTTCCGGTGAAGGCGTCCAGCAGGCCCTCCTGAAGATTTTGGAGGGCACGGTGGCGAGCGTGCCGCCACAGGGCGGCCGCAAGCACCCGCACCAGGAGTTCATCCAGCTGGACACCACCAACATCCTGTTTATCTGCGGCGGTGCGTTCGAGGGTGTGGACCGGATTATCCAGAACCGGGTGGCCCAGAAGACCATGGGCTTCGGGGCCGAGTTGACCCTGAAGCGGGACCGCAGGCTGGGTGACATCCTGCGGAACATCCTGCCTCAGGACCTGTTGAAGTACGGCTTGATCCCCGAGTTTGTCGGCCGTCTGCCGGTTATTGTCACTCTGGATCCGCTCACCCAGGAGGACCTGGTACGGATTCTTACCGAACCGCGCAATGCGCTGGTGAAACAGTACGAGAAGCTTTTTGAAATCGACGGTGTGACTCTCGAATTCCAGGAAGAGGCCCTGCAGGCCATCGCCGAGGAAACCATCCGGCGTAACACCGGGGCCCGCGGGCTCCGGGCCATTCTGGAGGACATCATGCTGAACGTAATGTACGATATCCCCTCCAGGGCCGACATCGCCAAATGCACCATATCCCGGGAGACGGTGGTCAACCGCGACGCACCGATGATTATCACCATCGAACGCAAGAAAGTAAAAGAAGGTACCGGATAGGATAATTGAGCCGCCCCGGAACGGGGCGGCTTTTTTGTTGCCAGGATTGGGTAAAATTATGCCGCATTTGCGATTATAAACCCCCTGTATGATGCAATACTAGGGTTAAACCAGAGCGGGGGGTAGACCGTTGGGCGAATTTGGACCGGGATTTTCAAGCATAATTTTGCTGTTGCAGGTATTCTTCGGCGTAGTCATCGGCCTTTACTTCTGGAACCTTCTGAAGGCCCAGCAGGGCAACAAGGTGGCGGTGGAGAAAGGGTCGCGGAGCGAAATCGAGAAACTGCGCAAACTGCGTTCAATCTCCCTCACTGAGCCCCTGGCCGAAAAGACCCGGCCGAACACCTTTGAGGAGATCATCGGACAGGAGGAGGGCTTGAAGGCGTTGCGCGCCGCGCTGTGCGGCCCCAATCCCCAGCACGTGATCATTTACGGCCCCCCGGGTATCGGGAAGACGGCCGCGGCCCGGCTGGTGCTGGAGGCCGCCCGGAACAATCCCCAGTCCCCCTTCGGGGACGAAGCCCGGTTCGTGGAAATCGACGCCACCACGGCCCGCTTCGACGAGCGTGGTATTGCCGACCCGCTGATCGGCTCGGTGCATGACCCCATTTATCAGGGAGCGGGACCCATGGGAATGGCGGGCATCCCCCAGCCCAAGCCGGGGGCGGTTACGAAGGCCCACGGCGGGATCCTTTTCATCGACGAAATCGGTGAACTCCACCCGGTGCAAATGAACAAACTCCTGAAAGTGCTCGAGGACCGCAAGGTATTCCTGGAAAGCTCGTACTACAACCCCGAAGACGCGCAAGTGCCCCAGCACATCCACGACATGTTCCAGAACGGCCTGCCGGCCGATTTCCGGCTGGTGGGGGCGACCACCCGCATGCCCGATCAGCTCGCCCCGGCCTTGCGGTCCCGGTGTATGGAAATCTTCTTCCGGCCGCTCACTCCCGACCAGGTCGGACTGATCGCGGCCAATGCCGCCGCCCGGATGAATTTTCGCCTGGAGGATTCCGTGCTTGGCGTGATCGAGAAGTACGCCGACAACGGCCGGGAGGCGGTCAATATCGTGCAACTGGCGGCCGGCCTGGTACTCACCGAGTCGCGCGACCAAATCACGCTGGCCGACGTGGAATGGGTGATTCACAGCGGGCAGTACTCGCCCCGTCCCGAGCGGGGTGTACCGGACGCGCCGGCCGTCGGGCGGGTGAACGGCCTGGCCGTTTACGGTCCAAACGCCGGGGTGGTCCTGGAAATTGAAGCCACGGCTGTTCCGGTCAAGAAAGGCACCGGCAGCCTTATCGTCACTGGTGTAATCGACGAGGAGGAACTGGGCGGCGGCGGTCACGTGATGCGCCGCAAGAGCCTGGCCCGCGGGGCGGTGGAAAACGTAATCACCGCCTTGAAATCTGCGTACCACTTTAACCCCGAGGACTACAACCTGCACATCAACTTCCCCGGCGGCATGCCGGTCGACGGGCCGTCGGCCGGGGTGGCCGTCGCCACCGCGCTGTGTTCGGCGGTCTTCCGGACCCCGGTCTCCAACGAAGTGGCCATGACCGGAGAAGTCTCCATCCGGGGTCTTGTGAAACCGGTCGGCGGGATCGTGGCCAAGGTCGAGGCGGCGGTCAAGGCCGGGGCCAAAAAGGTGTTCATACCTGAGGAGAATTACCAGGAAGTCTTTGCCACCTACCAGGACGCAGAAGTCGTTCCCGTACGACATTTAAGGGAGGTTCTGGAAGGGGCGCTTTTGCAGTCGCCCGACACTGTAATCGGCATCGATTTCAGGGACCGGACCGGCACCGTCCCCGCCGGCATTTAGCGCGGATATCCCAGGTTGCCCGGCGGCGGCGCCGCCTGCCCGAAAAGCCCCCTGCAGGGAGCTTTTTTTATTTGAGTTGGACGCACTCCAACCGATCTGTTATACTGTACATTATCTTGTCGTGCGGATATGGGTGTAAGTCCCGGAGCGACGGCTGTAATCGTTGTGTTTCGGGGCCTGAGGCCGGGGCTTAACAAATCATTGCTATGGCAGAGCGCTGCCGCGTTGTGTTACAATTAACTCGTAAAATGGTTGATTGATCATATCCGAGGATAAGCAGTAAAGTTTTACGTAAAGGAGGTGCGCCTATGGATTCGGTCAGAAGGGTGTTGCCTTTGCTCCCGTTGCGTGGAATCCTGGTTTTCCCATACATGGTTATTCACCTGGACGTAGGCCGCGAAAAGTCGGTCAAGGCCATAGAGGAAGCCATGATTCAGGATCGCTACATTTTCTTGGCCACGCAGAGAGAGGCCCAAACCGACGATCCAGGCGTAGATGATATTTATGAGGTGGGCACGGTTGCCGAGGTCAAGCAGCTTCTAAAGCTGCCGGGCGGTACCATCCGCGTTCTGGTTGAAGGCATCGCCAGGGCTCGGATCCGTGAATACACTGCGGCCGAGCCTTACTTCCTGGTGGAAGTCGACCAGTTCATCGAAGAGTTTGAGAAATCGACCCAACTGGAAGCGCTCATGCGCAACCTTGTGCATCAGTTTGAGCAGTACGTCAAGCTGTCCAAACGGATCCCGCCGGAAACGGTGGTTTCGGTGGTAAACATCGACGATCCCGGGCGTCTGGGTGACATTGTCGTGTCTCACCTGCCCCTGCGGATCGAGGACAAGCAGACCATTCTGGAGTCGATCGAGATTGCGGACCGGCTGGAGAATCTTTGTGCAATCCTGTCCAAGGAACTGGAAATCGTTGAATTGGAGCGCCGGATCAACGTACGGGTCCGCAAACAGATGGAAAAAACGCAAAAGGAATACTACCTGCGGGAGCAAATGAAAGCCATCCAACGCGAACTGGGGGAAAAGGACGAGCGGGTCGCGGAGGGCGAAGAGTACCGCGAAAAGATCGCCGAGGCCAAGCTGCCCAAGGAAGTCGAGGAAAAGGCGCTCAAAGAGGTCGAACGTCTCGAGAAGATGCCGCCGATGGCCGCCGAGGCCACCGTGGTGCGCAACTACCTGGACTGGCTCCTGGCACTGCCCTGGACCAAGGGTACCCGGGACCGCCTGGACATCAACAGCGTCCAACACATCCTGGACGAGGACCATTACGGGCTGGACAAGGTCAAGGAACGGATTGTCGAGTACCTGGCTATTCGCAAACTGGCTAAGAAAATGAAGGGCCCGATCCTGTGCTTCGTAGGCCCGCCCGGTGTGGGCAAGACGTCGCTGGGCAAGTCCATCGCCCGCGCCCTGGAGCGTAAGTTTGTGCGGATTTCGCTGGGCGGTGTTCGTGATGAGGCCGAAATCCGGGGGCACCGCCGGACCTACGTGGGTGCGATGCCGGGCCGGATCATCCAGGGAATGCGAACGGCCGGTTCCAAGAACCCGGTGTTCTTGCTTGATGAGGTTGACAAGATGAGCATGGATTTCCGGGGTGATCCCTCGGCCGCCCTGCTGGAAGTGCTGGATCCGGAGCAGAATAATGCGTTCAGCGACCACTACATAGAGGTGCCGTTCGATCTGTCCAACGTAATGTTTATCACTACGGCGAACCTGGCCTACAACATTCCGCGGCCGTTGATGGACCGGATGGAGGTCATCTACATCTCCGGTTACACGGAGGAGGAAAAGGTAGAGATTGCGATCCGGCACCTGGTGCCGAAGCAGCTGAAAGAACACGGCCTGTCCCGGGAAAACCTGACCATCTCCGAGAATGCAATCCGGAGGCTGATCCGGGAATACACCCGGGAGTCCGGCGTCCGGAACCTGGAGCGGCAGATTGCCGGCCTGTGCCGGAAGACAGCCAAGGAGATCGTGGCGAACGCCGCCAAGAACAGACAGATCCGGATGACCATGAGGAACCTGGAGCAGTTTCTGGGGATTCCCCAGTTCCGGTACGGCACGGCCGAGAAGAACGACCAGGTCGGCGTCGCGACCGGACTGGCCTGGACCGAGATGGGCGGCGACACCCTTTCCATCGAGGTCACGGCTTGCAAGGGCAAGGGTGGTCTGACCCTGACCGGCAAACTGGGAGACGTGATGCGGGAGTCGGCGCAGGCCGGGTACAGCTATGTGCGGAGCCGGGCCGGCGCGTTGGGCATCGACGAACAGTTTTACGAAAAAGTGGACATCCACATCCATATTCCGGAGGGCGCGATCCCGAAGGACGGTCCCTCGGCCGGCATTACCATGGCCACCGCCCTGGCTTCGGCCCTGAATGGGAGCAAAGTCCGGCACGACGTGGCCATGACCGGCGAGATAACCTTGCGCGGCCGGGTGCTTCCGGTCGGAGGACTGAAGGAGAAGATTCTGGCGGCCCACCGGGCGGGGATCAAGACCATCATTCTGCCGTTGGAGAACAGGAAGGACCTGGAGGACATCCCGCAGAACGTTAAGTCGAAGCTGGAATTCATCCTGGTCGAGCATATGGACGAGGTACTGGACACGGCCTTGTGTCAGGAAAGCTTCCAGACCGAGACACTGCTTCCGGAATCGACACAGCCGGAAGTAGGTTACCAAACCATCGTCCATAACGTTACTTGACTAGTCAACCACAATCAATAGCGAAAAAAAGCAAACGGAAGAAGGAATGGTTGTTGTAGAGGGCGAAGTATGAATACGCCCTCTTCTTTTATCTGGAAACACAAGATATTAGCTCTGGATTGGGGAAGTGATCTGGAATGGCACTGGCCGACCTGATTGATGAATTCAATGAAGTCAAGGGCGGTGTAGTCTGGGAAACCAAAAAGCGGGCACTGTTCGACAAGAACATTGAAGAGATTGTTTTGGTTGACAAGATGGTCGGCAAGTCACACTTCCGGATTTCCCGGAACCAGAACTTCGAGTTTGTGTTCGAGCATAGGGGTCCTTTTGGTGACCGGGTGCTCACAGTCGATCTCCACCGGGTGGACTACCACGACGGCATCCGGATTGTCCTTGGATGGAGTCCGGAGGAAACGGTCATGAAGGTTTCCGATACCACCCTGGATCCACGGGCCATCATAGTTACCGCCCCCTAGGGTTTTCCAGACAGGACTGGTACTGAACTGCTCCCCGGCAGGCACCGGGGAGCTTGTTATTTTTCCGGCTGCGGAATGCCTTGTTCCACCGCCTCCCGGGCGAAGGAAGGTTCGACGGTCTGAGGGTAGGGGACGGCCTGGGGCAGTTCTCCCGACCGGATCAGCCAGTCCTGAAGGTTCTGGTAGTGTTGCTCGTCGATGAGCGGGGTCTTCGCCCAGAGGTCGGCATCCTTGTTTCTTTCCACGGCCCGGGTCAGGGTGTCCAGGTCGAGGTAAGGGAAAAACGGGGCGGCCACCACCGCGATTTCGGCGGGCGCGTGTTTTTCGATCCAGTCCTGGGCCCGGAAGACGGCCATGGTGTAACCCAGGGCGGCGTCGGGGTGATTTTGCAGAAACTCCGGCTTGGCCGCCGTTACCCGCGACGGGATCCCGCCGGCTTGAGCGAGAGATGCCAGGACGTGTGCGGTTTCGCTTTTCTCCAGATAGGCGGCCATGGGGTCGGGCAGTATGATGTAACTCCCGGAACCGGACAGGAAGGTGCCCACCCGGAGGTGCACCGGCAGGTGCTGGACGATGTTGACGTGGGTCTGAGGGATCATTTCGTATTTGCGCAGGATCTCTTCCAGAGCCATCTCCCCGGCGCCGTCGGGCGGGTCACCGATGACGGTGCGGTCCTGGAGGTCTTCCCACTTGAATTCCGCAACCGCTTCCCGCCCCATTAGAAAGCTTGGGTCACGCCGGGTAAGGCCGGCGAAGGCCACCGGGCCGTCGACCATGAGCCGATCCAGCGGCACCAGGAACAGGTCAGCGGTCTCGTTTTCGAAATCCAGCACGCCTTTTGGGGCCGTGGAAATACTCAGGTGCAACTCGTAGTCTTCGAAATAACCCAGGGCCGCCGCCAGGTAATGGGGCAGGTAGGCAACCTCGCGGGCCGTTTCGCGTATCTCCAGGCGGTGGACTTCCGGCGCCGGTTTGGGATAAAAGAAATACCAGGCGGCCGCACCCACACCGGCCAGGGCGAGCACGGCGGCGATGATCACGAGCGGTTTGCGCATGGGTTGACCTCCACTTCAGACGGTTTTGTTCATAATTACGGTGTGCGGAGCTGGATTATTCTTGTGGACCTTGCACCCACGGACAAAATTGTGGTGCGGCCTGGACCCCGGCCCGGCGCGATTGTTGACAGTTTGGAGCAAACTAAATAAGATTTACTGAGAGAAGCTGGGAGGGAACGAAGTTATGAGTCACAGCAACATTCCTTCAGTCTATGAACCCCATCAAGTGGAAGGCCGCCTCTACCGGCGTTGGGAGGAGCAGGGCCTGTTCCAACCGGTTCCGGGTCCGGACCGAATACCGTACACGATCGTGATCCCTCCTCCGAACGTGACGGGGGAACTCCATATGGGTCACGCCTTGAACAATACCCTGCAGGACGTCCTGATTCGCTGGCGCCGGATGCAGGGTTTCGATACCCTCTGGGTGCCCGGTACCGACCACGCCGGGATCGCCACTCAGGTGCGGGTGGAGGAGCAGTTGGCCGGGGAGGGCCTCACCAAGTACGATCTGGGCCGGGAGAAGTTCCTGGAGCGGGTCTGGGAGTGGAAGCACAATTATGGTGACCGGATTACCACGCAGCTCCGCCGGCTGGGCGCCTCCTGCGACTGGTCGCGGGAGCGTTTCACTATGGACGAAGGCTGCTCGGCGGCGGTGCGGGAAGTGTTCATCCGGCTGTACGAGCAAGGTTTGATTTACCGGGACGATTACATCGTGAACTGGTGTCCGCGGTGCGGCACGGTCATCTCGGACATCGAGGTCGAACACCGGGAGATCCCGTCCCACCTGTACCACCTGCGCTATCCTCTAAAGGACGGGACGGGCGGCGTCGTCATTGCCACCACCCGTCCGGAGACCATGCTGGGTGACACGGCGGTGGCGGTCCATCCGGGCGACGGGCGCTACCGGCACCTGGTGGGCCGGACGGTGCTCCTGCCCCTGCTCGGGCGGGAGATACCGGTCATCACCGACGAGTACGTCGATCCCGGATTCGGTTCGGGGGCGCTGAAAATCACCCCGGCGCACGACCCGAACGACTTTGAGATCGGGCAGCGCCACGGACTGCCCCAGGTACAGGTCATCGACGCCAAAGGGCGGATGACGGCCGAGGCCGGGCGCTACCAGGGTCTGGACCGTTGGGAATGCCGGCGGCGGGTCTTGGCCGATCTGGAGCGGGAGGGCCTCCTGGTCCGGATCGAGGACCTTGAACACGCGGTCGGGCACTGCTACCGCTGCCAGACGGCGGTCGAGCCGATGTTGTCGAAACAGTGGTTCGTCCGGATGCGGCCGTTGGCCGAGCCGGCCATGGAAGCCGTTCGGGACGGACGGATCCGGTTCATTCCGGCCCGCTTTACGAAGATCTACCTGAACTGGCTTGAGAATATCAAGGACTGGTGTATTTCCCGGCAGCTCTGGTGGGGGCATCGCATCCCGGTCTGGTACTGCGGGGAGTGCGGGGAGACCGTCGTGTCCCGGACCGATCCGCCGGCCTGCCCGGCCTGCGGCGGGGCGGCGCTGGAACAGGACCCGGACGTGCTGGACACCTGGTTTTCCTCGGCGCTGTGGCCGTTTTCCACCCTGGGTTGGCCGGAGGACACCCCGGATCTCGCGCGGTACTACCCGACGTCGGTACTTGTCACCGCCCGGGACATTATCTTTTTCTGGGTGGCCCGGATGATTTTCAGCGGTTTGAAGTTTATGCACCGGGAGCCGTTTGCCGAGGTGTTTATCCACGGCCTGGTGCTGGACGCCCTGGGCCGCAAGATGAGCAAGTCCCTGGGCAACGGGGTGGACCCGATCGAGGTGATCGAGCAGTACGGGGCCGATAGTCTACGTTTCATGCTGGTTACCGGAAACGTCTCCGGCAACGACCTGCGTTTCCACTTTGAAAAACTGGAGGGCTCCCGCAACTTCGCCAACAAGCTCTGGAACGCCTCCCGGTTCGTCCTCATGAACCTGGACGGCTACCGTCCGGGGACGGCGACCCCGGAGCGGTTGGAGCTGGCCGACCGCTGGATCCTGAGCCGTTTTGAGGAGGCCCGGGCCCGGACCACGGCCGGGCTGGAAACCTACGAGCTGGGCGAGGCGGCGCGGGCCCTGTACGAATTCGTCTGGGATGAGTTCTGTGACTGGTACATCGAGCTCGCCAAACTCCGGCTGTACCAGGGGACGCCCGCCGAGCGGGGGACGGCGCAGGACGTCCTGGTCCGGGTGCTCTGCGGCACCCTGGAACTGTTGCACCCGTTTATGCCGTTTATCACCGAGGAGATTTGGCAGCACCTGCCCCACGAGGGTGACACGATAATGTACGCCGCCTGGCCGGCCGCCCAGCCCGCGCTCCGGGACGAGAGCGCCGAGCGTGAGATGGCCCACCTGATCGAAATGACCCGGGCCGTCCGCCACCTCAGGAGCGAGATGAACGTGCCCCCGACCCTCCGGGCCGAGGCCTTGCTGGTGGTTCCGAATAAAGCGGTCCGGGGCACCGTGGAGCAGTGGAAGGGGTACGTCGAAAACCTGGCCAACGCCGTTGTCCGGCCCGCAGCCGAGCTGGAAACCAGGCCTGAGTTGGCCGCACACGCGGTGGTGCCGGGGGTGGAGGTTTTTGTGCCTTTGGCCGGCCTCATTGACATCGACCGGGAAACCGAGCGGTTGACCAGGGAACTGCAGCAGGTTGAAAAGGACCTGACCCGGGTGGAGGGCAAGCTGGCCAACCCCGTCTTCCTGGCGAAAGCCCCGGTCGAAGTGGTGGAGAAGGAACGGAGCAAACAGGCCGAACTGGCCGGCAAACGTCAGGCCATGACGAAGCGGTTGGCGGTATTGAGCCGGAATTCGGAATCGGGAATCGGGAATTTGTAATCGGGATTGCGAAGGCACGTTTTGCGGAAAGTGGCGCTCCTTACGGGCGCCCCTTTACGGTGATGGAGTGCGTAAACGTGGATTATGAACAAGCCCTCGCCGCCGTCCGGAAGCTGGCTGCCATCGGGATGAATCTCGGGCTCGACCGGGTACGGCAGCTCTTGGCCGCCCTCGGCGACCCCCAGAAGAACTTGCGCGTCGTCCACGTCGGCGGCACCAACGGCAAGGGATCGGTCGCCGCCATGCTGACCGCTGTTGCCTGCGCGGCCGGCATGCGGGTGGGCACCTTCACCTCGCCCCACCTCACCTACTACACCGAGCGGTTCCTGCTGGACGGGGAGCCTGTGACCCGGGAGCGGTTTGCCACGCTGGTTACCGTCCACCAGGACGCGTTAGCGGCGGCCGCGCGCCTGACCCGCCCCACCGAATTTGAGCTCCACACGGCCCTCGCACTGCAATTGTTCCGGGAGGAGCGTGTCGACCTGGCCGTTTTGGAAGTCGGGCTTGGGGGGCGGCTGGACTCCACCAACGTGGTCCTGCCGGAAGTGTCCGTGATCACCAACGTGAGTCTGGATCACCAGAACTACCTGGGAGGAACTATAGGCGAGATCGCCCGTGAAAAGGCCGGGATTGTAAAGCCCGGGGTGCCGGTGGTTACCGCGGCGGAGGGGGAGGCGCTGGACGTGATCGCCGCCGCTTGCGGGGAACGGGGCGCGCCGCTTGTCCGGGTGGGTACGGACGTACGCTGGGAGCCGGTGGCCGTATCCCCCCAGGGCCAAACCCTGAATATCCACGGGTGGTGGGGCCGCTACCGGGTGCATTTGCCGCTGGCCGGACGACACCAGCAGGTGAACGCGGCCTGCGCGGTGGCCGGGGCCGAACTGCTCGCCGTACGGGAGCCGGCCTTGGGGCCCGC
>JACUUW010000214.1 GCA_014859075.1 Desulforudis sp. | reverse complement strand
GGCCGTCACGCCGACCAGCCCGAGCGGATTTAACTTCAGTATTCGCATCTTTTCGGACAGTGGCTTCATGGAAGCCGCTCCCCATTCCCAGTGGCGGGGCCGTCCGGGATTTGCACCCGGTTCCCTTTTCACCCTCCCTGATGAGGGCACCCGTATGCTGGCAACTATGCGGTTGTTGGGCGTATTTCACCACGAAAGGTGCAGGTTGTCTACGGCTTTAACCACCTGGCGGGGTAGTAATCGCCGTGGCCCGGTGCGATAATTACGCCACGGTTCCGCCCGCCCAACTCAGCATCAAGGCCGAGGACAATCTCCTTCAAAGCCTGCATTTCCCGCCGAAAAAGAAGGGAGTTGATGTTGGTACTGGTCATCATAAACTTCGGCAGATTGAGAAATTCCTGTTCCTCCGGACCCAGACTGGCGACAAGCAGGAGGTAGTCACCCGTGAAGACGAGCCCCGATCCAACACCGATAAAGAAGACCTGGCCGGGAATATGGCCGCCCAGACTCTCCAGCACTTTAAAAGTCTGGCCGCCCACCGTAAAAGTGTCAATAACCCGGAAACCGTTTAAATAACCGAGGTCGGCCGTGTCGTACGCCAGGAAGGCAGACGGCACGGCGGATTTTGTGAAGGTGTTGACCAGCACCGTGAAGTAATGGTTCAACTCGGTTAGTGACGAACCGCTCCCCCAAGCCCGGTTTTCGTTTTCCAGGATACCGCGGGCGTCGGGGTGGAGAAAGACGCGGCTGCCGAACTCCGCGGCAAAGTATCCGCTCATCCCCGCGTGATCCGCATCGGCGTGGGTTAAGTAGATACGGCCTACACGCGCGAGGTCGAGTCCGTTCTCCCGCAACATCCGCTTTACGTCTTCGTAGTAGACCCCGTACCCGCCGTCCACCATAACCAGCTCTTCGTCGCCTTGCAACAGGTAGACGTTCCCTCCGGTCGGCAGGCGGAAGGCATGGAAGACAATACTGCCAAGGGGAAGTGCCGGGAGCCGACGGTAGGAAAAACCGGGACCGGTCCTGCACAGGGAGGTCGAAGCGAAGGCCAGGACGTTGGTGAAGACCGTACCGACTTCGAGATTCTTGCCTGCTTCCCTGCTAAACCTGGCCAGCGCCTCGGACATGCGCTGCGACGACGCCACAACCTTCTTCAGACGCTCAATATCCTCCGTGCCCAGAAGCCGCTTGAGCCTGAAAAAGAACCGCTCGACAAGATTAAGGCCGATGACATTTTCCGTTTCTTCCTGCTCCGTGCCCTGGTACTCAAGGCTGTAATAATACCCCTGTTCGTTGAGGTCTTTAAGCAGCTCATCTATCTCCCGAGCGCTCCGGGTAACGAGGGAAACCGTGGCTGTTGTTTCCGAAACGGCCTCGTTGTACGCCATATAAATAACATTGGCCCCGTGGTTCCGGAGCAAGGTGGCAAATGCCGCCAGCGAACCCGGCCGGTTCCGGAGATGCACCTTTACTTTCAGGACGCTCCGGGTATCAAGCACACCGAGTTCAAGGGAACGGTGGTGCTGTTCCTCGTCGAACATCCTCTGCTCGTCCAGTTCCCGGCAAACATTCTCCAGGAAACGGAGGTCGTTACTTTTACCCTCGATAAGCACCCGGTTGGGATGTTCCGAACGGTTATAGGTAAAGCAGGTGATATTCACGTTGTGGCGGGCGAAAATACCGGCCAGCACCGCCAGCGAACCGGGGCGGTCGGCGACAAAGACCGCCGCTTTACAGAGGTATTCTTCCTTACCGGATACTGAGCGGTAAATACAGAACAGGTTGCTGCACATAGGGCTTTCGCAAAAAATTAGAGACCCTCCCTTTCCTTTCCTTTCCTTCTCCCCGTACGCACGGCTTGCCTTCCGAGCATTGCAGGCGTGAAGCGCCTCCTTCCACAGACGCCGGACGACCCACACTGCCGCGGCCAGGAAAACCGTAGCGTAGGCGGCCAAGACAAGCAGGGATTGGACCGGCAAACCCGCGCCGCCGGCCAGGGAGCGCAGGGCATGGCTGGTTTGGGTCAGCGGCAAAAGGTAAATGATGTCGGCCACGATAGCCGGCAGGTTCTCCGCACGGAAAAAAGTACCGCACAGGAAGGCCATGGGCAGGATTACGAAGGTGCTGAAATTGGCCATGTCCTCGTGCGAGGGCACCATCATCGCCGCCACCACCCCGAAAGCGGCGAAGAGAAAACAGGTGAGAAAGACCACCACCTCGGCAATTTTGCGCTTTACTCTCTCGTGGAGCGCTTTTTCCTGCCAATATTGGACGGTTACTTCCTGTACCTCGCCGGTTTTTTGCCTCGCTTTGGTTTGTCTTGTTTCGACAAAGGCAAGATATTTCTTTCTTAATATTCAGCTCTAACGGAAAGGCGCCTGGAGTTTGTCTTTCCAGGACCCCTTTTCGGCCAGCTGGCGAATGCGCCAGCGGGTTAGACCCAGTAGGTCCGCCATAACTTTCGTACTGATTATCATCTGGAACATATATCCCAACAATGTAGTCGGGATCAACACGTTCCGGCACTAAGAACTCGGCACACTTTATCGACGGCGGCGCTTTTGAGCACGGCGTAGGCCAGGCGTTCGTATTGTGCTCATACTCAAAAATCGGATTGTCCGGGTGTGTCCAACACTGCTCGCCGCATTACGATCAACGATCACTGCCCCGGGCAACTCCAATACAGCCGGTGCAATTCGTAACACACAAATATTGTTGTGCCGACGCGTTAAATAGTAGAGCATAGGATTACGGGCGTGAATATATAGCTTGACATACTCGTGTAGCGGCCGACCGCTCGGACCCGGCACCATTTTCCGCGCCCGTATGCCCTGGATTTCCCGCATAGCGACGGAAATGTGACGCACCTTTTGTGCCTGGCGATGCGACAGGATTCCGTTCTGCATCGTGGCCCTGATCGGGAACCTGGAGGTGCGCCCGCCCTACCCGGAGCAAGTGCAGGCCTTGACCGGGCTCCTGAAGCGCCTGGCGGCCGAGTACCGGATCCCCCAGGCGCACGTGCTGGGGCACCGGGAGGTGGCCGGCGCGGCGACGGCCTGCCCGGGCCGCCACCTGGACCTGGCCGCCCTGCGCCGCACCCTGACCGACCACGCCCCCCTCTTCC
>JACUUW010000299.1 GCA_014859075.1 Desulforudis sp. | reverse complement strand
CGAAGAGATGAAGGGCAGGATCATCGGCCGTGAAGGCCGTAACATTCGGGCGTTCGAGACTCTGACGGGGGTCGACCTGATTATCGACGACACTCCCGAGGCCGTGATCCTGTCCGGCTTCGACCCGGTCCGCCGGGAAACGGCCCGGATGGCGCTCGAGAAGCTGATCGCGGACGGGCGTATCCACCCGGCGCGGATCGAGGAAATGGTGGAGAAGGCCGGAAAGGAAATGGAGGTGCAAATCCGGGAGAACGGGGAACAGGCGGCCTTTGACGCCAACGTGCACGGGTTACATCCGGATTTGATCAGGCTGCTGGGACGGCTGAGGTACCGGACGAGTTACGGACAGAACGTGTTGAAGCATTCGGTGGAAGTGGCCTACCTGGCCGGTCTGATGGCCGCCGAACTCCGGGCCGACGAGAAATTAGCCCGGCGGGCCGGTCTTCTGCACGATATCGGCAAGGCGGTGGACCACGAGGTGGAGGGGCCCCACGTCACTATCGGGGTCGATCTGGCGAAGAAGTACGGGGAGAGTCCGGAGGTGCTGCACGCCATCGCCGCCCACCACAACGACGAGGAGCCGGAGACCGTGGAAGCCGTGCTGGTCCAGGCGGCCGATGCCATTTCGGCGGCGCGCCCCGGTGCGCGGCGGGAGACCATTGAGGCTTACATCAAGCGGTTGACCAAACTCGAAGAGATCGCCAACTCCTTCGCCGGAGTGGACAAGGCCTTTGCAATTCAGGCTGGACGCGAGATTCGGATCATGGTCAAGCCGGACAAGGTGGACGATTTGGGCGCGGTCCGCCTCGTGCGTGATATTGCGCGTAAGGTGGAAAACGAACTTGACTACCCGGGACAGATCAAGGTGGTCATCATTCGTGAAACCCGGGTGATCGAGTATGCGAAATAGAACCGCCGAATAGCAAAGGAGACAGAACGGAGATTAACGGTGCAGGTACTTATGATCGGCGATGTGGTGGGTCGACCCGGACGGAGGGCTTGCGCAATGGAGATCGGGCCGCTGGTCAGGAAGTCCGGGATCGACCTGGTGATCGCCAACGGTGAGAACGCGGCGGGCGGTAACGGGATCACCCGCGAGGTGGCCGACGAGCTTTTCGCCTCCGGGATCGACGTGCTCACGATGGGTAACCACGTCTGGGACAAGAAAGAAATCCTTAGTTTTATCGATGAAGAAATCCGCATCCTCAGACCGGTCAACTATCCCGCCGGTACACCCGGCGTGGGCCATACCGTCTACCGCACCCGCAGTAACCGGAAAGTGGGCGTGGCCAACGCGTCGGGACGCGTTTTCATGGCCGATTTGGATTGTCCGTTTCGCGCCATGGATCGGGTCGTCCAGGAATCCCGTCAATACACCCCTGTGCTGATTGTCGACTTTCACGCCGAGGCTACTTCCGAGAAAATCGCTCTCGGTTGGTACCTTGATGGCAAGGCGAGCGCCGTATTGTGCACCCACACCCACGTTCAGACGTCAGACGAGCGGATTTTGCCCGGTGGCACGGCCTATATCAGCGACGTCGGCATGACCGGACCCCGGGATTCAGTGATCGGAGTGAAGGCCGAGACCGTGATTGAGAGGTTCTTGACACAGATGCCCAAATCCTTCCAGGTGGCGAGCGGCCCCTACCAGTTCAACGGCGTCCTGGTCACCCTGGATCAAACTTCCGGAAAGGCCGTGAAAATCGAGCGAATTCAGAAGCTTGAGACTGAATAATAAAAATTTTTCCATTTACTCTAAAGGAATTTTTTAGACACTGGCGAATAAGATTTTCAGCGGATAAATGCAGCGATCATCGAAGCCTTTAGGGGGGTAGCTAGAATGGAAGTTTTAAAGGTTTCAGCAAAGTCCAACCCAAACTCCGTAGCCGGTGCCTTGGCCGGCGTTCTACGCGAACGTGGCAGTGCCGAACTCCAGGCGATTGGTGCCGGGGCCATAAACCAGGCAGTGAAAGCAATAGCGATTGCGCGAGGGTTCGTAGCGCCCAGCGGGATGGATCTCATTTGTATTCCGGCGTTTACCGATATCATGATTGACGGGGAAGAGAGGACGGCCATTAAACTTATCGTCGAGCCCCGTTAAAGAGAGGTTCCCTGTTGATGCCCAACCGCGGAGCAACAGGGTCGGCCCTGGACAATTGGACGGTAGTGGACGCCCACTGTGACACCTTGACGGTGATCCTTGATAAGGGGCGCCCATTTTGCCTTGAGACCGAGGAAGGGCACCTTGATCTGCCCCGGCTAAAGCGGGGAGGGGTCAAGGTGCAATTTTTCGCTGCTTTTGTACACCCCAGGTACCGTGGCGGTTACCTGCGCCGTACCCTGGCCCTGATTGATGCTTTTCACCGTGAAGTGGTTTCAACCCCCGAGGTTTTGGTCGTTTTGGGGGATAATGACCTTGAGCGCGTTGCCGACGGCGGTAGCGACCGGGTGGCCGCGGTGCTGGCGGTGGAGGGCGGCGAGGCCCTGGAGAGCTCAACCGCCGTGCTCCGCATGCTGTACCACCTGGGCCTGCGGTGCCTCGGCCTGACCTGGAACGGCCGTAACGAACTCGCCGATGGGGTGGGCGAAACCGGGTCGCGGGGGGGCCTGACCGCTTTTGGGCGCGCCGTGGTATCCGAGATGAACCGCCTGGGCATGGTGGTCGACCTGGCCCACCTCGGCGAACGGGGCTTCCTGGATGTGCTGGAGGTGTCCGAGAAACCGGTGATTGTCTCGCATGCCAATGCCCGGGCGCTGTGTGATCACCCGCGCAACCTCACCGACGTTCAAATCCGGGCTCTGTCCGAGCGTGGCGGGGTGGTGGGGGTCACCTTCGTGCCGGACTTCGTGGATTCCGCCGAACCTTCGCGGGATAAACTTCTGGACCACATTGAACATGTAGTCCAGACCGGCGGTCCGGATTGCGTCGGACTCGGTTCGGACTTCGATGGCTTCGGGGGGCGCCTGCGCGGCCTGGAGCATGCCGGGTTGGTGGGCGAGTTGGGGCCGGCTTTGCTTGACCGGGGCTACTCCGCGGACGACGTCGCAAAAATCATGGGCGGAAACCTACTCCGGGTGCTGAAACAGGTTCTGTAGCGGAAGGTGGAGGCAG
>JACUUW010000213.1 GCA_014859075.1 Desulforudis sp. | reverse complement strand
GTTACCGCTCTTTCCGGCAGCCCCACCCTGGCAAACAGTTCCATCACTTTCCGGCGGGCCAAGCGCCCGGCAAAACACCAGCGGGCGGTAACCGCCTCCTGTACCTGTCGCCCTCCGGTGAGCACGGGGTTTAAGGCCGCGGTGGGGTTTTGCAGCACCATAGCGATTTCCCGGCCCCTGAACTGCCGCATCCGAGCGGCTGAGACGGTCAAGAGGTCATGTCCACCGTACCGGATTTCGCCGCGGACCAGCGCCCCGGGCGGCAGGAGACGCAGAATGGCGTGTCCAAGGACCGTTTTACCCGAACCAGTCTCGCCAATAAGCGCCAGCCTTTCATGATCGGCCAAGGCCAGATCAACGCCGTCAAGGGCGTGCACCGTCCCTTCGGGCAGTGGAAAATGCACCGTGAGATCTTTGATCAATAACAAGGACATGACCTTACCTCTCACCAGATGGATAACAGCGCGATAAGAACCGTGGTCCAGCCAAGGCGCAACAGTGCCCCCGCAATGCCCAGGTTTGCCAGCAGTACACCGAGAATGGTGTACTGGCGTTAAATGTTGATTCTGTGCCTGCCGCGCGGATCAAGAGCCTCCCGCAAGCCGTTTCCTAACAGATTGAAAGCCAGCACGGTAAGAAAAATCATCATCCCGGGGGCGATCATCAAAAGCGGATACGTGCGCATGTAAGGACGTGCCGCGTTAAGCATAACGCCCCATTCCGGCATCGGGGGCTGTACGCCCAGCCCCAGGAAACTTAACCCGGCTATCGCCAGGATGGTATGGGGAATGTCAAGGGTAACCAGCACCACCACCGGCCCGAGTACGTTCGGCAAAATGTGCCGGAACATAACCCGGGAGTTACTGAAGCCCAAGGAGCGGGCCGCCAGAACAAATTCACCTTCTTTTAGCGCCAGGACGCTGCCTCGGACCACACGGGCAAAATGCAGCCACCCCTTGGCTGCAAGCGCCAAGATCATATTTTCCAACCCCGGACCCAGAACCCCCACCACCGCCAGCACAAAGACCAGGCTGGGCAGGCCCATCAACACATCGGTGAGACGCATCAGAGCCTCGTCCAGAAGACCGCCGAAATAACCCGCCGCCAGGCCGATCAACGTACCCAGGACGGCCGTCAGCCCCGCAACCAGAAGGCCAATGGCAAGAGAGATGCGTGTGCCGTACAGCACTCGGCTGAGCAAACACCGTCCCATCTCGTCCGTCCCGAGCAAATATCCCCCGCCGGGCGGGACAAGCGCCTGGCTCAAATCCTGACGTACCGGATCGTGGGGCAACCACCACGGAGCCGACACGGCAATAAGCACCAACAGAACAACTGCCATCCCGCCCGTCTGGGCCGCCCGGTCCCTGGCGATGCCCCTTAACTGTCGGGCCAAAGGAAAGGTTGAGCAGAACACGGTGACCATCTCGTGCATTACCCGTTACCTCCTCCATACCGGATACGCGGGTCGAGAACAGTATACGAAAGGTCCACCAGCAAATTGATCAGCGCAAAACTGAACGCCGAAAAAAGAATACACCCCTGCAGGACGGGAAGATCACGGGAGCTGATGGTTTCCACGATCAGTTGTCCCACTCCGGGACGGCCGAAAACGCTTTCTACGATTACCGTACCGCCAACCAGATGGTTAAGTTGCAGACCCAGAATGGTGACCACCGGGATCAGGGCGTTACGCAGGGCGTGGCGCCAGAGCACCGCCCGCTCACTTAGACCCTTAATCCGCGCCGTGGCAATGTAATCCTGCACCAGCACCTCAAGGAGGCTGGCCCGGACAATGCGCGTACTGACGGCCGCCATCCCCGCCCCCAGAGTAAAAGCCGGAAGAACAAGGTGCGCCAGGCTGCCGCTACCCGCCACCGGTAAGACGTCCAGAACCAGCGAGAAGACCAGGATCAGCAGCAACCCCAGCCAGAAATTGGGCATGGCCACCGCGACAAGAGAGCCGCTCATCACCAAATTGTCCAACCAGGAAGAAGGACGCCGGGCACAGATAATCCCTAACGGCAAGGCGATCAGCACGGTAAACAAGAGCGCGGCGGCGGCCAATTCCAACGTAGCCGGTACCCGGACAAGTATCTCCGCCGTCACCGGCCGCCCGGTGACCAGTGAATGTCCCAGATCACCCCGCACAACGTGACCGAGCCACCAGCCGTATTGCCGGTGGAGGGGCATATCGGCGCCGATCTCCTGCCGCACCACGCTTAATTCCGCGGCGGAGAAATCGTCGTAGCCGTAACGGTACATGGCCACCAGCCGGGCATGGTCGCCGGGAACCACGTGCATTAGAGCGAAGGTGATCACCGACACCCCAAGAAGTACAAAGACAAGCAATATGATGCGCCGCACCAGATAAGCGAGCACAGGCTGATCCTCCCACAAGTCACCACGGTATTGCGGCCGGCATTTTCAGAAACCGCAGCCGGAGAGGGTCCGTCCTCTCTGGCAACGAAAGTTTGCAATCGTAGACACTGAACTACTTGACCACGGTCATTTCCGGGTTGGTGTGCAAGTCGTGGGCGTTCGGGTTAAACCTGAACCCCTGGACGTAATCACGCCTCCCCACCGCCATCTTGTAATTGGCGATGTTGATCACCGGAACATCTTGGGCGACAATCTCCTGGATTTCCCGGTAAATACCGTACCGCTTTTCCAGATCGGCGGTTATGGCGGCCTCACTGATCAGGCTTTCCACCACGGCGTTTTCATACCGGGCCACGTTCTGGTTCCCCGCGCTGCCGTAAACGCCGGACAGGTACCGGTGCGGGTCGCTGGTCGAAAAAGAAGCCAAGACCGCATCCCAGTCCCCCTGTTTCACCCGGTCGTAAATCGCCCCGTACTCCAGGATCTGAATCTTCGCCTCGATTCCCACCTCCCTGAACTGGGCCTGAAGCGCTTCGGCCATCGGCGGCATGCCCGGTCGCGAAGCCCAGGTCATAATGGTGATGGAAAAGGTCCGACCGTTTTGCTCCCGGATACCGTCACCGTTTTCATCCACCCAGCCGGCGGCGGTGAGTAAGGAGCGGGCTTTTTCCGGGTTATACGGGGACATTTGTTCGACATCCGGGTTGTGCCAGGGCGTACTGTGCATGAACGGGCCGACGGTCGCCTCGC
>JACUUW010000013.1 GCA_014859075.1 Desulforudis sp. | reverse complement strand
GTTGTCTCAGCGATAACTTCTGGGACTATGCCGATGATTTTGGTTGGCGGTCGAGTAGTGTTCGTAGTTGATCTCCAGCACGTCCGGGTCGGTGACCGCCGGTTCCGGTTCCGCCCCGTAAGGCCCCGACTGGAAGCCTTCATCGGTGATCAGCCACTGCCGCGAGGCCGCCATGTCCACCATGGGAGCCAGCAGGCGGTCGATCCCGTCCTTCAGGGGCAGGTGGCGGTCGTTGCGCCAGACCCCGGCCCTGATCCGCACGTGGGCCCGGCGCGCCCGGGGGTTGATGCCGCACTGGTAATTGTATTGCAGGGTTGGTTCCTTGAGGGCGGTAAACTCGGCGATCTCGGCTTCCCCGAACGCCGAAGACGGTGCCGCGATCCAGGTGCGGCGCTCCCCGCCGTGCCCGACCGTGAAAGCGCCCGACACCAGATCGACCCGGTGGGGCCGGACCTTGATGCCGAGGCTGTTCAGGTGGGGCAGCCAGCGTTGGACCACGCGCCGGACGTGGTCCCCGGCCTCGGTTTCCCCCCGTTCCTTGAACGGGAACATCAGGTTCTGCCGGCTGAAAGGGTGGGCGTCGAACCGCAGTTCGATCCGCCCCCACGTTTTCTCCAGAATCGGGTCTTCGCGCCGGATGTCGTCCAGGAAGGAGACCCGGTGACCCCGGGTCAGCCGGTACAGTGTTCCCTCGTACCGGTAAACGCCCCGTTCCACGTCCAGACGCAAGCCTTCCAGCACGATGTCGGCCGCCAGGTAGCGGTCCCGGGAGCCGTCCGGGTGTTCCAGCACCAGCACCAGGTCCCAGAAGGTGGCCCCGTCGCCCCAGGGAAACCCCAGGTCGTGGGCACCCGAGAAAAAGAAGAACCGCGGTTTCTCCGGCCCCCGGGCACAGCGCCCGGCCAGCACCAGGTTTTCGTAACCGGTCCAGTAGAGAAAACTGAGGTTTTGGCAGTATTCATTGCGCAGGTCCCGGTAAACAAAGGAAAGGAACTTCACCCGGGCCCGGAGGGCTTCGGTCCGGTTGGGCGCGTTCAACGCTTTCAGGGATTGCAGGAGTGCCGGGGCGTCCAAGGGGTCGAAGCGGATGATGCCGGCGGCATGCGGCCTGATATCACCGTTGGTGTCGCGGTCGATCCGGCTGAACAGCTGGGTCATGTCTTCGACCAGGTCGAACTTCCACGGTTCGTCGACGAGCAGCTTGTAACCTTCAAAGCAGTAGGTGCCGCCGGGACCGGCGAACCGGAACCGGTAGATCATCCGCCGCTCCCCGGCGGGGGACAACGTGAAAAGCTGGAAAATTCCGTCTTCGATCTTGAGACCCCGGCCCAGCGGGGCGTAATCGACGGTGCCTTCCAGGACGCCGGTGCGGTGGGTCAGGTTCACGAAGGCATCCACGTCCGCGATGGTGATCCTGGCGTGCAGGGTGAATTCCAGCCCGGCCTCCCGCCCCTGCGCGTAGCCCTGGTGGAAGTCCGTGACGCCCGGGGCCAGAAAACCCCGCATACTCTCCTCGCACTGAATACCGAGCGGTCGGTCGTTCATTGTTATCCACCTCATTTTGCCAAGTGACTATTGACAAGAATACTGCAAGCACCCGGCAAGAGTCTTTACCAGGGAAAGCCACCTTGAATTATCATTATGCGGGGGGGCGGAAAGGGGTGCACAAACAAAAAACCGCCGCAGCACGGCGGGGCGTAAAAGTGGACGGGCGGACTTAGACCGATCGGAACTCCCGGATGAGCCGCTCAAAGATCTTGCGCACCGGCAGGATCTCCTTGATTTTATACACGTTGATTCCGGAAAAGACCAGACCCTCATCGAGCAGGCCGGCCTGGCTGTTCTCAAGCGCCTGAATAAGGCAGTAATCCTGCGAACAGACCTTGAGGCATTTACGGCACTTCTCCAGCCTGGAAAGGGTGCCTTCCTGCATCCGGGTCGTGAAGGAGTTCTTGATCGCGCGTCCGAGCAGTCCGACCGGGCTCTTGATCAGGATCACGTCTTCGGCGCGGGCCTGCAGGTAGTGCTGTTTGAAGGCGTCGGAAACGGTGCATTCCTCGCTGAGCACGAACCGGGTGCCCATCTGCACCCCGTCCGCACCCATACGGACCATCTCCGCGATATCCCGGCCGGAGACGATGCCTCCCGCCGCGATCACCGGGATTTTTACCGCTGCTCGGATTTCGGGCAGGATCTCCCGGGTGGTCCGCTCGGTTCCCAAATGCCCCCCGGCTTCCCCGCTTTCGGCGACCACCGCGGCCGCACCCAGCTTCTCGGCCAATTTCGCCAATCGCGCCGAGGAAACGATGGAAACCACGGGCACCCCGCCTTCCCGGCCCCAGTCGAACACATCCCGGGAAAAGCCGGCACCCGTGAAGATCACGTCGATCCTCTCCTTGATCGCGGCACCGACCAAGTCGGCGAAATTTCGGATGGCGAACATGATGTTCACCCCGATGATTCCCTGGGTCATGCTCCGGGCCTTGCGAATTTCTTCCCGCAATTCCTCGACCGACATTCCGGTGGCCCCGATGATCCCGACGCCGCCCGCGTTGGCCACGGCGGATACCAGCGGTGCGGTGGATACTCTAACGGCCATCCCGCCCTGGACGATGGGGTAGCGGGGTATAAGGTGGCCGATCTTCAGCGTTGGAAAGTTCAAACCGCAATCCTCTTTTCTGCACATGGTTGATCTAGACCCAATTAAAGCAGATAAGAACATATTTGGCAAATGTTTTTTGTCCCTTGGTTCCCCAATTTGTCGGCACAAAATTCGTCCAAGTTCAGTTCTTTGATACAATTTTAACCGGAGAACGCAGGTGAATATCCCGCTGCGGGAAGGGGATTTCAATGCCTTCGGTTTCAAAAGCGTCCTTGACCGCCATGTTGATGCTGTCGACGGCCCGGGAACGGTCCACCGCGTCGCCGATCCAGCAGCGGATAAGCAGGTTCAAGCTTGAATCCCCGAAGTCGGTGAAATAAACCACCGGTTTGGGATCGGACAAAACGTAGGGGTCGGCCGCGAGAACGTCCAGGATTATTCTTTTGGTCCGGTGCAGGTCGGTGCCGTAGGCCACCCCCACCGGGATACGCAGGCGCAGGCGGGGATCGGACAGGGTGTGGTTGAACACCTGGGCGTTGGCGATCTCCCGGTTCGGGATGACCACCAGGAGATTGTCCCGGGTCATGATCTTGGTCGAACGGATCCCGATCTGGATGACGTCCCCGCGCAGGCCGGATTCGAGTTCAATCCGGTCCCCCCTCTTTGAACGGCCGGTCGGACAGGATCATAAAGCCGGACAGCATGTTGCTCAGGGTATCCTGGGCGGCCAGGGCGACGGCCAGGGACGCCACGCCGGCAGTGGCGATAAGGGCCGTGATTTCGATCCCGAAATAGCTGAGCGCCATTGTGAGGGCCACGAACAGGGTGACCACCCCGAGGAGCTTGCGGACGATCGGCAGGAAAACCTCGTCCAACGGGCTTCGGGACTCCCGCGACATATTCCGGAGGTACCAGTCGATCATGGTGCTCAGGACGGCGTTGACCCACAAGGCGGCCGCGACCACCGCGACCAGGAAGCTGAGCTGGGCCATCCAATCGAATACCGGGGAACCGGTCCACTGGGGGAATTGGGACAGCTTTTCCCGGGCCACCTGCAGGAAGAGGACAAAGGCCAGCACCGCGATCGGTTTGCGCGAGATGGCCACCAGCCGGTGGTCCAGTTCTTTCCCGGCCTTTTCGGTGATCCGGCCCAAGATCATCACCCAGACCCGGCCGGCCAACCAACCCAGGAATACCGCGACCAGGACGTGGGCCAGGGCGATCAGGCCGAGGTTTATCTGTTTCCAGTCGGTGAACCAGGCATCCAGCAGCGTTACCCCCCAACATTCTTCCTTCACCCACATTATTTTACTGCAGCAACCTGGAATTCCTGCTTGGAAGTATCTAACCAATGGGCTTCTCCGGATCACTATAAGTGAGCTATTTGCATCCCGGCGGCCTGGTACCGCGGGCAGGAGTTTATGCGGTCGGCGGCGAAGAATTACCGGATGGATGGTGGGAGGAATGATCCAGAACCCTGTGCCCTGCCGCCTGTTGTGTTCCACCTGTCTGGCCACCTTTCCGGCCGAGGTCATGAAGACGGTCGGTACCGGGGGGTGGCTGGAGAGTGATCTTTGTTACCAGTCCCACGGCACTTTCCCCTATCCCTACCTGGTGGCCGTTTGTCCCTGCTGCCATTGGGGGGCGTACATCCGCGATTTCGACAAACTGGCCTACCTGCCGCGTTACGGTGATTCGGAAATCTCCAGGGCCTTGCGCGTGCACCTCCATGAGCAGCGGATCCTTTATCCCGGTTCCCGGAAATACCAGTTGACGGCCGTATCCTATTCCCGTGCCGGCGCCCCGCCGGCCGGCGTCGGGGACCTCCACCTGCGCGGGGTCTGGTGTGCCCGCCAAGAGAAAAACACCGAAGCCGAGCAGGCCCATCTGGAGGCCGCGGTGCAATGGTTCGAACGGGCGGTTGCGCAACATCTTTCCGGTTTCGAACAGGCGCGGCTGCACTACCTGCTCGGGGAACTGAACCGGCGCCTGGAACGGTATGAGGAAGCAGTCCGGTGGTTCGACGGCCTGGGTCCCGGTCCTGCCTGGCTGGAATCCTGGAGCAAGCAGATGTGCACCTTGGCCCGGGAACGGGACGCCGCCATCCAGATTCTGTGAAACAAGTTTTCTTCCAAATTTAGAGGATTTTTGGATTCATTGTCGAAGTCGCATTGTCGAAGTGGTTCACCGTATTTGGCGAGGAGTGCTGAGCTTGATCCAGCTGTACAACGTCAGCAAGGTTTACGACAGTGGCATTCCGGCCGTATCCGACATCAGTATCCGCATCGCCAAGGGTGAGTTTGTGTTCCTGGTCGGCCCGAGCGGGGCCGGAAAGTCCACCGTGACCAGGCTTATCTTTCGGGAGCAGCTTCCGACCACCGGCCAGGTTTTTTTTCGGGGCAAAAACGTCTTGCGTTTCGGGCAGCGGGATATCCTCCAGCTCCGCCGGCAGATCGGGATGGTCTTTCAGGATTTCCGGCTTCTGCCGCGCAAAACGGTGTTTGAAAACGTGGCGTTTGCGCTGGAGGTGATCGGCCGGTCGCGCCGGGAGATCCGGGAGCGGGTACCGGTCGCGTTAGCCCAGGTCGGTCTCCAAGGAAAGGAGGAAGCCTTTCCGGACCAGCTTTCGGGCGGTGAGCAGCAGCGGGTCGGCGTGGCCCGGGCGATCGTAAAAAAACCCCTGGTGATTCTGGCCGACGAGCCTACGGGTAACCTTGATCCGGACACATCGTGGGAATTGATGGGACTTTTTGAGCAGATAAACCGGGACGGCACCACGGTACTGATTGCGACCCACGCGTGGGATATCGTCAACCGGATGCGCAAAAGGGTGATCGCCCTGGAGAACGGCCGGCTGGTCCGGGACGAGGAGCAGGGGAGCTACAGGCATGGCGCTTAACTCCGTGTGTTACGGCGTGCGTCAGACTCTCGTGTCGCTCCTTCGGAACCTGTGGCTGGCACTCGCGTCTTCGGCCATGATCGCGATTTCGCTGATGGTCCTGGGCGCGTTTCTCCTGGCGGCGGTCAATGCCGGTCAGTTTATGCGGGTTATCGAATCCACCGTGGAGGTCAACGTGTTTCTGAAAGAAGATGCCGATGTCCGCGGCATTCAGCAGCGCCTGCTTGGTCTGGGCGGCGTGGAGCAGGTTACTTTCGTATCGAAAGAGCAGGGGTTGCAGGAGTTTCAGCGTTCCATGGGGGATAAAGCCGACCTCCTGAGCGGTTTTGAGGGTGAGAATAACCCACTCCCCGACAGCTTCCGGGTGCGGGCCGAGAGTGCCGACTTGGTGCCGGCGCTCGCCCACCAGATTTCTTTTTACGCAGGGGTCGATAAAGTCCTCTACGGCGAGGAGTATGTGGAGTGGCTGGTCAAGATCACCCGGTGGGTCAACGTGATCTGCCTGGGGGCCGTTGCCGTGCTGACCGTCGCCGCCGTATTCCTGATCGTGATCACCATCCGCCTCTCGGTGGTCGCCCGCCAGGACGAGATCAGCATTATGAAGTACCTGGGGGCGAGCAACTGGTTCGTGCGGGGGCCGTTCGTGCTGGAAGGAATGCTGGTCGGGTTCACCGGAGCCCTGCTGGCCGTGGCCGTTCTCGGCGCCGGCTATTACTATCTGGTGGCGGCACTGTGGCAGATGACCATGCTGTTCTTTGTGCAGCCGGTGATCGATACGGCCGTGCTCACGCCGATCATGGGCGGCCTGCTGGCCTTGGGATTGTTGATGGGGGGCGTCGGGAGCCTGATTTCGGTACGGAAGTATCTACGGGTTTAGACCTCGGGGGGCGTGTCGATAAGAATCTGAAATAAGGATATCCGAGGAGGGGTGCCGATTGCGTCGGTCCTGGTTAACCGTCGGTTTGATTCTGGTGCTGCTGCTTGCTCTCTGCGGCGGCTTTTACGGCGTGGCCTACGGCGACCTGGAACAGCGACTGGACCAGACCAAACGGCAGTTGGATGCGGCCCGGGAACGGACCGATTCGGCGCGTAGCGAGGTGCAAAGCATCACCCAGGAGATCAAGGCGATTGACAACTCCATCCAGTCCCGCCTGGCCCGGATCGACGAGCTGACCGCGATTCTCCAGGAGGTCATGCACCGGCTCAGGCAGGCGGAGGCCGAGCTGGCCGCAGCCGAGGCCCGGCTGGAGGAGATGAACGCCCTGTTTGCCGCCCGGGTGCGGAGCGCGTACGAAAACGGCAACGTCTCTTATCTGGAGGTACTTCTGGGGGCCGAGAGTTTCAACGATTTAGTAACCCGAATCGAGTTCCTGAAGGTAATCCTGGCCCGAGACGTGGCCCTGATCGAAGAGATCGAGGCTGAACGGGCCGCGATCGAGCGCCAGAAGGAGGCCATCGAGGAGCGGCGCCGGACGGTCGAGGCCCTCCGACTTGAGCAGGAGGAGGCCTACCGGGCCCTGATGAACGTCCAGCGGGACAAGGAATCCCTGCTGGTGGTCGCCCGGGGCAACCTGACTCAGTTTCAGACCGAGGTGGACCGGCTGGAGCGCGAGGAACAGGAACTCTTTCGACAAATCGCTATCCAACGGGCGGGCGACGACGTGCTGCACACCGGGAAGTTCGCCTGGCCGGTGCCCAATCACACCCGGGTTTCGTCCGACTTCGGCTGGCGCAACCACCCGATCCTGGGGGTGCAGCGGTTCCACAACGGTATCGACATCCCGGCGCCGCACGGGGTGCCGGTGGTGGCGGCCGGCACCGGGCGGGTCATGTACGTCGGCAGCCTCCAGGGCTACGGCAACGTGGTCATCCTGGACCACGGGGCCGGGATCACCAGCCTCTACGCCCATCTGTCGACCATGGGGGTCAGGGAGGGCGAGCTCGTGATCCAGGGTCAAAACATCGCCCGGATCGGCAGTACGGGCATGTCCACCGGTCCGCACCTCCACTTCACGGTGCAGGAGCACGGCAACGCGGTGAACCCCTGGAATTACCTCCGGTAGAATCGATAACCAATTTCCAAGAACGCGTGGGCGGGCCACCTCTGGTGGCCCTTCAGTTTGCCCGGTTGTAATTTAAGTGGGGGTAAGGTAGTATAATAGCCACATAAATTTTGCTTTCGGTGGTGTTTCGCTTGCCCCGCAATCAGACGGCGCGGTGGTTTTTTCTCGGGATGGGGGCGTTCCTTTTTGGAATACTCATCGTCTCGTCGCTGTTGGTTTTCACCAATTTCAAGCAACTGGGCAACCTGGCCCAGGTAGTCCGTTTGGTGCGCGCCGAGTACGTGCAGACCGTCGACAGCGGTCGGTTGGTCGAGGGGGCGATCCGCGGCCTCGTCGAATCCCTGGAAGACCCGTACTCGATTTACCTGGAACCGGAGACCTTTGAGCTGTTTATGGAACAGGTGAAGGGTTCCTTCGGGGGCATCGGCATCCTGGTCGGCTATCGGAACAATGACCTGACGGTGGTGCGGCCGTTTGAGGACACCCCGGCCGCCGAGGCCGGAATCCGGGCCGGAGACGTCATCCTGGCCGTGGACGATAAGGACACGCAGGAGCTCGACCTGGAGACGGCGGTCATGCTGATGCGGGGCGAGGTGGGTTCCGAGGTGCGGCTGACCATCAGACGGGACGGCCACAGCGAACCGCTGGTCTTTGAGGTGATGCGCCGGCAGATCCAGGTGCCCACGGTCGAAGGGGAACTGTTGGAAGGTAACATCGGGTACGTGGTCATCAGTCAATTCGCTGAAAACACCGGCAATGAACTGGTCTATGTTTTGAACCGCTTTGAACGCGAGTTGCGCGGTCTGGTTCTGGATTTGCGCGACAATCCGGGCGGAGACCTGATCGCCGCGGTGGACGTGGCCGACCTGTTCATCGGCGAGGGGCCCATCGTCCAAGTCAACTATCGCAGCCACCAGGACGAAACTTACACGGCCGACAAACGGCAGTTGGGAATCCCCTTGGTGATCCTGGTGAACCAGAACTCAGCCAGCGCCTCTGAAATCGTAGCCGGCGCGGTCAAGGACGCCGGGGTCGGCATCCTGGTCGGGGCCAAGACCTATGGGAAAGGTGTGGTGCAGAACGTTTTCCCGCTTAACAACGGGGCCGGTTTAAAGCTCACCACGGCGCGGTACCTGACGCCGTCCGGACACGACCTGCACCAGAAGGGAATTGAACCCCACATCGTGGTGGAAGACCCGGGAGATTTTGAGACTGATCCCCAGCTGGACAAAGCCCTGGAGTTGCTGAAAGCGGGGAACTGGTAAGGTGACACTGACTAACTTTCCCTTTGAATGGGCCCTGGGGGCGGTCTTCACTTCGGTGGTCCACGCCGTGTTCAATCCGCTGTTCTGGGTGGTCATCCTCTTGGTGGCCGTGCAGTACCGGCGCATCGCGCAATTGCGCGCAAGTTTCTTCGGGGCCCCCGGCAACTCGATCCTGGTGGACACGCTCATCGCCAGCGCCTACGGTTTTTTCGGGGGCCTGATCGGCGGATACCTGATCGTGCTGACTGGTTTGACCATCTCCATCGGTCCCTGGATAATGTACCTGCTGCTGGTCGCCGTCATGCTCATGCTCATCAACCCGCGGTTTCTCTGTTTCGCGTACAGCGGCGGTCTGCTCGCGGTCTGCAATTTGTTCTTCGGGTTTCCGGACATCAGCATCCCGCAGGTCATGGGCCTGGTGGCCTTGCTCCACTTCGTGGAGAGCGTGCTGATCCTGGTCAGCGGGCATATGGGGGCGGTGCCGGCCTTCATCCGCCTGCCCCGGGGCCAGGTGGTCGGCGGGTTTACCCTGCAAAAGTTTTGGCCCATTCCCATCGTCGCCCTGGCCGTGGTTTCAGGCACCCTACCGCCCGGCACCGAACTGGTGGCCATGCCCGAGTGGTGGCCGCTCATCAAGCCGGAGATAGCCGGCGACCCGGCGACCATGGTCGTCGGGATGATCACCCTGGTGGCCGGTCTGGGCTACGCCGATATCGCCACCACCCGCACGCCTTCGGACAAGAGCCGGGTAAGTTCGCTGTACCTGGCGGCGTACAGCGTGGTGCTGTTTCTGCTGGCGGTGCTGGCCAGCGCCTCGGGGGGCGTCTTCACCTGGGCGGCCGCGCTTTTCGCGCCGCTCGGTCACGAGTTGATCATCTACATCAGCAAGTACATGGAGTTGAACGGCCGGCCGCTTTTCGTGCCCCACCCGGCCGGGGTGATGGTCCTGGACGTTTTGGGCAAGTCCCCGGCCTGGCGGGCCGGGCTCCGGTCCGGCGACGTGATCCTGGAGATCAATCGCCATCCGGTCCGCGGCCGGGCCGACCTCGCCCTACTGCTGGGCCAGCCCGGCATGAAGGAAGTGAACTACCTGCATGGCAAGAAATTATACCGCCGGGAAACGGTCAACCTTCAGGCGGGGGAAGTGTTCGGGGTGATGCCGGTGCCCGAGGGCACCGAACAGTTGTACCTGGAACTGCAGAGCACACCACTGCTGGCCCGCTGGCTGCGGCGCGGGCGGAGCATGTGATTGCATTAAACACGAGATCCTCCACCGGCAGCCCGGGTCGGCCTTCCGGCGGAAGCTTGGCGGTCGGCGAATTGACAGTAGGGGCGGCGCAAAAATATAATCTAGTTGTAACAGTCAGCCCCTATGGCTGGGAGGCGTATAACCCAAAATGTGTGAAGCGAATGCCTACCTGCGCACGGAAGAAGGCGAGGAACTGGTCCTGGAAGCAGTGGACCGGGTACTGCCCCACGAGGAAGGTCTGCTCCTGGAAGACATCTTCGGCCGGCGTAAAATTATCAGGGCGCGGATCAGTGAGCTTGCGCTGGTGGAGCACAAGATCATCCTGGAGCGCGACTAAGGTTATTTCTTTGGCCGCGCGCGTAACGGCAGGGGTGCAACCGACTGATGGAGTTTCGTTCCGGGCAGGTCAGCCTGAGTGATTTGGAAGGTCCGCGTACGCTGGACGAATTACGGGCCGGTATGGCCGAGTGCCGGGAATGCGGCCTGGCCGCGGGCCGGACGTACGTAGTCTTCGGGGAGGGCAACCCCCGGGCGCGCCTGATGCTCATCGGGGAGGGACCCGGGGCCGAGGAAGACCGGCTCGGGCGGCCGTTTGTCGGTCCGGCCGGCCAGCTGTTGGACAAGATCCTGGCGGCCGCCGGGATTACGCGTCCAGAAGTTTACATTGCCAATGTGGTGAAATGCCGGCCTCCGGGAAACCGGGTGCCCACCCGGGAAGAAGCCGCGGCCTGTCTGCCCTGGCTCCGAAAGCAGTTCTCGCTGATCGCCCCGCCCTTGGTGGTGATCCTGGGCAGCACCGCCCTGAAGAACCTGATCGATCCCCAGGCTTCAATCACCGCCTGGCGGGGTCAGTGGATTGTCCGGGGCCGGACAAGGTTGATGCCGACATACCATCCCGCCGCCCTTCTCCGGGACCCGTCCAAGAAACGCGACGTCTGGCGCGATTTTCAGCTGGTCCGGGACGCTTACCGCGAGATCGTCCCGCTGGGGAAAGAGTAATCCGCTTCAGCCGCTTGTTTCCGCCTTTCCGCTTTCCGTCTTTTTCGCTTCATCTTCAACCGCTTCGGTGGCCAAGGGCCGCAAGGGATGGGTCCACGCCTGCAGACCTTGCTTCTTCGCGACCCGGATCAGCGCGTTCAACTGGCTCTGGGACGTATTCACCCGGTGCACCGCATGGTCGACGAAATCGGAGTCGGCAAAGTTAAGCATCAGTTGGGCTGCCCCGTAATCCTTCCGCGCCTGTTCAAATTCCTCGAGTAGTGGAATTGGTTTTTTACCCTTAAACAAGGAAAACACTTCCACATACCCCCTTTGCACATTTTATGCCAACTGCCCCGCAGACAGAATCAACACTCGGATTCGAGGAATCATATGATTGAAGGGGGCGATGGTATGCTCCGAAAAATCGTTGTTTTTTTCTTGCTCTTGCCACTAGCCCTGGGCTTATCCGGGTGCGGTCTTTTAAACCGGGGGGGCGCGGCCCGTCCGGCAGAGCCGTTGACCATCGCGTACAGCGTGGCGGACGAAAACCGGGATGGGAATCAGGTGATCAAAAGGATCGTCCAGAGCCGGGCCGAAGCCGACGAGCAGGTCCGCGTGACCTGGCGGGACGCCGGCGGTGACGCCCGCCGCCAGGAACAGGATGTTGAACGGTTTATCGAACAGGAAGTGGACGCGGTCGTCATCCAGTTTGTTGAACCGCAGATGGGTCCGGGGATCGTCCGCCGCCTGGCGATGAACAGGATCAAGGTGGTGGCGCTCGAAACCCTGGCGCCCAACGCTCCGTTGGACGCTTACATTGCCTCGGAACAGGTCCGGTCCGGGGAACTGCAGGCCCGTTACGTGGCGCATAACCTCCCACCCGGTGCGCCCGGCCGGGTCCTGGTTCTGGCCGGGGATCCGAACGACCCGGTGTCCCGGAACATTGTTCAGGGTATCGTGGACTTCATGGATGGCCAACCCGGATTCACCCTCGATGTGCGGGAGCACCCCATGGCCGACCCCCGGCGGGCGGCGGCCACCGTGGAGGAAGCGTTGGCCGCCGCCCGCCCGGGTGCGGTGCTGGCGGTCGACAGCCGGATGGCGGTCAGCGCGGCGGAGGTGCTCCGGCGCGCGGGCGTGACCGATGAGATTCTGACTGTTGGGGTGGGGGCCGAACGGACGGCTGCCGAATCCCTGGTGGCCGGCGAGCACGACGCCGAGGTCGACGTGCGGCCGGACCTGTTGGCCCAGTTCAGCTACGATGCCGCCTTGGGGTTGGCCCGCGGCGGGCACTGGACCTACGACACCCAGATGGAGAGCGGGGATTTCACCGTCCCGGCGCGGTTGATCCCGGTGCGGCTGGTGCAGGGCAACAACGCCTTCCTGCTCGAGGAGTATTACGAAGATCTCACCCGGGGCGGGGCGCAGCAAGGGGAGCAGTCCTCGGATCAGCAGGGCGGCGGGGAACAGGGACAGCAGCAGGGCGGCGGCCAGGAGCAACAGCAGCAACCGACGACCAAGCTCAAAATCACCACCCGGGACGGCAAGACCATGGAACTGGACGTTCCCGGCGAAATCCAGAGCATTGAGGCCCAGCAACAGGAAGGCGGCGGCCAGGCGGGCGGACAACAAGGGGGCCAACAGGGCGGACAGGAAGGCGGCGGCCAGGACGCCAACCAAACCGGCGGCCAATAGGACGGCCGGTAAACAAAAACATCAATTACAAATGGGGACAGCCCCCCTATTTAAGATAAGTGCCTGACCCTTTTCTCCTTTTTGCGGTCGCTGGAACCGCAGGACGGCCGTCCCTTCCGTATTTTTTCAAAGCGGTTGCTGGGTAAGCTTTTCAATCAGACCAGCCTTCCATACAGGTTTTCTTGCTTGCATTCATCCTGGATAAGCCAGCTTTCCCTACCGGGTTGAAACCGAGGATTTCGCGGCCCTTGGCGGCGATATCGCTTGACCCGGCAAGGGCTCTGGTGGTAGTAGGTAAGGACGACTCATCATAAGTGTGTACCAAAGCGGCCAACGCACCGGAGAGTATCACTGCTTTGGCGGCATAGGATTGGAAATCAATGTAGGCGGAAGGGGATTCAGGAGGCGATGCAATATGTGGAGCAACCATTCTGGATAGGACCGCCAACATTTCTCTACGTAACTGAAGGGCTGTCTCAAGGTGCGGGGGCTCTCCCACAGTGCGGTGCGCCACGGCTTGTTTTTTGGCGGTTTCTTCCGGTGTGGTATAATAACGGGTGGAGGTGAGGCGGGTATGCCTCCTTTTAAACTCGTTTCCGACTACCGGCCGCAAGGCGACCAGCCTCAGGCGATCGAAGCTCTGGTCCGCGGTTTGAACCAGGGCGCACGGCACCAGACCTTGCTGGGCGTGACCGGTTCGGGCAAGACCTACACCGTGGCGCAGGTGATCAACCAGGTCCAGCGGCCGACGCTGGTCATCGCGCCGAACAAAACCCTCGCGGCGCAGCTCTGCGGCGAGTTCAGGGAGTTCTTCCCGGACAATGCGGTTGAGTACTTCGTGAGCTACTACGACTACTACCAGCCCGAAGCGTACATCGCCTCCACGGATACGTACATCGAAAAGGATGCGTCGATCAACGAGGAAATAGACAAGCTCCGGCACTCGGCGACCGCCTCCCTGTTCGAGCGGCGGGACGTGATCATCGTGGCTTCGGTGTCGTGCATTTACGGCCTGGGTGATCCCGAGGAGTACAAGAACCTGACGGTTTCCCTGCGCCGCAGCCGCCCCTACAGCCGGGACGACGTGCTCCGGAAGCTGGTGAGCATTCAATACGAGCGCAACGACGTGAATTTTACCCGGGGCCGTTTCCGGGTGCGCGGCGACGTACTCGAGGTATTCCCGGCCGCATCCGGCGAGCGGGCGATCCGGGCCGAGTTTTTCGGGGACGAGGTCGACCGGATCCTGGAGTTCGATCCGCTGACCGGCGAGGTGCTGGGGGAACGCGAGCACGTGGCCATTCTGCCGGCCAGCCACTACGCCACTTCGCGGGACCGCCTGGAGCGGGCGATTGCCGCCATCGAGGAGGAACTGGCCGGGCGCCTGGCGGAATTGCGGGCGCGGGAGAAGCTCCTGGAAGCCCAGCGCCTGGAGCAGCGGACCAACTACGATCTGGAAATGCTGCGGGAGATGGGCTACTGCAAGGGGATCGAGAACTACTCCCGCCATCTGACCGGACGGGCGCCCGGCGAACCGCCGTTCACCCTGATCGACTACTTCCCGGAAGACTTCATAGTCGTCGTCGACGAGTCGCACATCACTGTCCCCCAGATCGGCGGGATGTACGAGGGGGATCGCTCCCGGAAGCAAACCCTGGTCGAACACGGCTTCCGGCTGCCGTCGGCCTTTGATAACCGCCCCCTGACCTTTTCCGAATTCATCTCCCGGATCCGCCAGGGCGTCTATGTTTCGGCCACGCCCGGCCCCTGGGAACTGCAACACAGTGCGGCCGTGGTGGAACAGATCGTTCGCCCGACGGGGCTGGTCGACCCCGAAATGTTGGTGCGCCCCACCCGGGGCCAGATCGACGACCTGCTGGGCGAGATCCGGGAGCGGGTCGCCCGGAAAGAGCGCGTGCTGGTGACCACCCTCACCAAGCGCATGGCCGAGGACCTTTGCGATTACTTCAAGGAAACGGGGCTCAAGGTCCGGTACCTGCACTCCGAAATTAACACCCTGGAGCGGATGGAGATCCTGCGCGACCTGCGCCTGGGCACCTTCGACGTGCTGGTGGGGATCAACCTGCTCCGGGAGGGGCTGGACCTGCCCGAGGTCAGCCTGGTGGCCATCCTGGACGCGGATAAGGAAGGTTACCTGCGTTCGGAGCGTTCCCTGATTCAGACCGCGGGCCGGGCGGCCCGGAACCTGAACGGCCGGGTGGTCATGTACGCCGACCACGTCACCGGCTCGATGCGGCGGGCGCTGGACGAAACAGCGCGGCGGCGGGAGCGCCAGCTGGTCTTCAACCAAGCCCACGGCATCACCCCGCAGAGCGTGCAAAAAGCCGTGCGCAGCGTGATCGAGGCCACGCGGGCGGCGGAGACCCAGGAACCGTACTACGCGGCGGCCGGCAAGCCGCTGTCCAAGACCGAGTTGAGGAAGCTGATCGCCAAGCTGGAAAAGGATATGAAACAGGCGGCCCGGCACCTGGAATTCGAACGGGCGGCCGAGCTGCGCGACGTGCTGATCGAACTGCGCCTACAGCTCCAGCCCGGGAAAGTCCGGCTCCGCCCGGCGGTTAACGACGACCAAGAGTAAGTCTTGAGCTCGCCCGGTGAATAATTGAGAGAGCAATTCTTGCCAGACTAAGGTTAGGGGGATTCCAATTCATAGTGGTTTACCTGGCTAAGACGCTAATAAACTACATTCATTTCGATCATCATCTTGAAGTGTAAAGGTTTTTTATCGCCTACCCAATCCTGATACTGCATAACCAAGCCGTAAGAATCGGCGGCATCCCGGTCAAGATCCATCTCGAAGCTCACTCTCGCGGGGATCTCCGGTGGAACGTTGTAGCCGGACCACCTTTGGTCGTCTTTTGTCTTGAACTGTAGGTATTCAGCGTGATTTTCGTAGGAGTTCAAGCCGGTTCCTTCAATCTGGGCATACCCTACACCCTCCGGTAGGTGAAAACGCAACTCCAATGGCGCGCTCGCCATCACCGCCTCTACATACGTCTTTTCCCCCAGGTAAACTTCAGCTTTGTGATCGTTAATAATTTCGACCCACCCCTCGCGGGGAACGGGCAAGGGGGGCGGTCCGACTACCTTAATCTGCTTTTCCGGGGCGCTTACAATCAGATCATTCCCGGCAGGTACCCAATCCAGGTGCCGATATTGGGCCTGCACAGCATATTGTTTCGGGTCCGCCGTCTTGGGAATGACCAGCGCTACCGTTCTTGAATCGCCTGGGGCGATGGAAAACGCCTCTTGGTTTGATTGGGCCCGGAGAACATCTATCCAGAAGGTTAACATCTTTTGATGAAATCCCTCCGGTTGGTGTTCCAGTTTCATTCTTGTATGGTTGGTCATCGTGAGCAGAACGGTGTCACCAGGTGCGTATTCAGTGCGATCGGTGGAAAGCTCAATCCCGTGGCCGGTCAGATACTGCTTGGTTACGTCCAGCTGTTCCAGAGACATTTCCTCGATATCCCTGATAAGCCACGGCGTAAACCCATGAACAGCCCAATAAGACACACCGATCAATCCAATGATCAAGAATAACACGAATGCATACGCAGCTTTTCGGCTCAAGTGGTTCTCCTCCCACACCATCATAACGTATTTCCGTACATGTGGTATGGTGACAGGAGAACTCTTGGCGTTTGAGCCGTTGAGGATCTTTAGCAGGCCGCCTGCATGTGCGGCTCCGGTGGCCTCGGCTTAAGACGTTTTCCCGACCAGCACCTGCAGGATGCGGTTGCCGCGCATCCCGGCCACTTCAATCACGGTGTGATCCAGGGTAATCCGGTCCCCCGCCCGGGGGACCTTTCCCAGGTGATTGAGGATGAACCCCGCCAAGGTGGTGTAGTGTTCCGTCACCGGGATCGCCGTACCCAGCCGCCGGTTTACCTCCTCGAGGTCCGCCGCTCCCCGGACCAAGGCCCGCCCGCCGTCCAGCGGGGTGATGTCGGGCCTTGCGGTGTCGTATTCATCCCATATTTCGCCCACGATTTGCTCCACCAGGGTTTCCACGGTGACCAGCCCGCTGGTGCCGCCGAATTCGTCCACGGCGACGGCCATCGAAATCTTCCGCTCCTGCATGTCCCGCAGCAGTTGGCTGATCGGGACCGAATCGGGCACGAAGTATGCCGGGCGGATCAGCTTGTCCACCGGACAGTCCTTACGGCCTTCCAGCAAGCGGGGGACCAGGTCCTTGATATTAGCTACGCCCAGAACAGTATCCAGATTGTCGCTGTAGACGGGCATGCGCGAGTGACCGGTGGAAACCATGCGGTCGAGCACCGCGCCGACAGGGGTATCCGCGGGGACCCCGGCGATTTCCGTGCGCGGCACCATAACGTCGTAGACGACGGCCTCGGTGAAGTCGAATACCTCGGTGATCAGGCGCTTTTCGGTTTTGTCCAGGGTGCTGCGGTTGAGCACGAGCTGTTTGATCTCTTCTTCGGAGAAACGCTCCTCGGCCGGTTTTACGGAAAAGCCGAGGATGCGCAGCGTCTGGTTGGTGACCGCGGTAAGCAGCAGGAGCAGCGGACTGACGATCCGGGAGAACACCGCCAGCGGGCGGCCGACCAAGAGCGCGACCGGCTCGGCTTTCTGCAGGGCGATGCGTTTCGGAACCAATTCACCGTAAATGAGGGAGAGGATGGCAATGAATAAGGTCACGGCAAAGACGGCAATTCCGGTGGCGTTCCCGGCGATAACCGGCACCGGAACGGCCGCCAGGAAAGCCTGCAGGGGCAGGGCCAGGACCACGGCCGCCGAGGCACTGGCCAGGAACCCGGCCAGGGTTACGCCGATCTGGATGACGGCGAAGTAGCGGCTGGGATCCTTAATCAGGCGGCGGACGGCCCGGGCGGCCTTATTTCCCCTTTTGGCCAGCACTTCCAAGCGTTCGCGGCGGGCCGTCACAAGCGCGATTTCCGCCGCCGCAAAAACAGCGTTGAGGGCGATCAGAACAATCAAAAGACCGATTTGTACTGCGGTCTGATTCATTAGGCATGCCCCGTAAGGCGGGCGAAGAATCCCGCGGTTTGAACAGCTCGTCTTGCTCGTGATGGTAACCCTGTTCCGGATCGTCCCGGTGGGTTTGCTCCCAGTTGGCCAGACGCGGGCAAAACCGGCGCGCGATATCCGGAGGATGGGTTCCGCGGCCCGGCGGTAGTAATCCCGGTTACATCAGCAGGGAAGAAAGGCAATAATTCAAAGCCCGACCCCGGAATTACAGAAACTTAATGGTGGTTTCGGGCAGGTATTCTTGGATTGCGCCGAAGGGGTTGTCCACAATTCTTTGTTCATCTTCCAGCATCTTTTCCAAGGCGCTTTTTTCCATAATGATGTAAGGCTTAATCACGCCGAAGGGATGACTTATTGCGGAATCAAGCTTGCCGGTTTCGACTTCGGAGATATAGGCACCTTCAAGATGTAGAGTATAATCCCCAATTACCTTCCCGTTCTCCACTACCTGAAGTCCAACGCGATTATCCCGGTTTGCGAAATACTGGTTTACCGCCGCAAGCATTTCCGGGTGCTTCCGGGCCAGAGCATCTACGATTTTTCGCCTGAGAGGAACCACCTTTTCTTTGACAAGTTTGTCCACGTCACTCACTGTAGCGCCCCCCTGATTCTTTTGAGGTATTGTCCCTCGTTCTAAACACATTATGCACCTGGGACGCGGCAATTTGAAGGAACGTGGTTGATCCGGGACGTTGTCGCCCTGCCAATGAATTCCTTGAAACACACCACCCCGGGGGTTAAAATTGGTCAAGAGAGGTCTTGCACCAATAGTGGAATGGGAGCGGCCGCCGATGAGCAGCACCCTGCGTTTCCTGCACCTTGCCGATGTCCACCTCGACACGCCGTTTTACGGAAAAGATGAGCAGCGGCGCACCCGCCTGCGTGACGCCGTGCGGTCCGCCTTCGCCCGCGCCGTCGATGTAGCGCTGGCGCGCCGGGCCCACGCGGTGCTGGTGGCCGGCGACCTCTTCGACAACGACTTGCTCACTTTCGCCACCGAGCGGTTTCTGCTGGAGCAGGTCCAGCGGTTACGCGCGGCGGGCGTTCAGTTTTTCTACGCCACGGGCAACCACGATCCGGGCCGGGCGAACTACCGGGCGCACCGCCTGGACTGGCCCGACAACGTGTTCGTTTTCCGGAACCGCCGGCCGGAAACGGTGGCCCTTAAAGACCCCTCCGGCCGCACGGTCGGCTGGATCACCGGCGCCGGGCACGCAACCGACCGGGAAGAACGGAATCTGGCCGCAGACTTCGGCGGCGCGCGCGGTGACGCCCCCCACGTGGCCTTGCTCCACACCCAGGTGCTTTCGGCCCGCGGCGCGGAGCAGCACGGCCGCTACGCCCCCGCCACGGCGGCGGATCTGGCGGCCGGCGGGTTTGACTACTGGGCCCTGGGGCACGTGCATACCCGCCAGCGGGTGGCGCCGGATGTGCCGGCTTGGTACGCGGGCAACATTCAGGGCCGCAACCCCCGGGAAACGGATCTCAAGGGGGGGCTTTGGGTGA
>JACUUW010000212.1 GCA_014859075.1 Desulforudis sp. | reverse complement strand
CGATCACCTCGGTGCAGGCCGTGTACGTGCCGGCCGACGACTTGACCGACCCGGCCCCGGCGAACACCTTCGCCCACCTCGACGGTACCGTGGTGCTGTCCCGGCAGCTGACCGAGCTCGGCATCTACCCGGCGGTGGACCCGCTCGACTCGGTGTCGCGGATTCTCGACCCGAACATCGTCGGCAACGAGCACTACCAGGTGGCGCGCGGCGTGCAGAAGGTGCTGCAGCGCTACAAGGAGCTGCAGGACATCATCGCCATCCTTGGTATGGAGGAACTCTCGGAAGAAGACAAACTGATCGTGGCCCGGGCCCGCAAACTGCAGCGGTACCTGTCGCAGCCCTTCAACGTAGCCGAGGCCTTCACCGGCAGGCCCGGCCGTTACGTGTCGTTGAAGGACACCGTCCGGGGCTTCAAGGAGATCCTGGAAGGCAAGCACGACGGCCTGCCGGAGGACGCCTTCTATATGGTGGGCACGATCGAAGAGGCCGCGGAGAAAGGCCAGCAGATCCTCCAGTCCTAAGTAAGGAAGTGTATATCAATGTCGGAGAAAACCCAGAAGGTGGCCATCGTCACGCCTGAGCAGGTGGTCTACGGGGAAGAGGCCCGTTTCGTCCAGGCCCGCGGCACGGAGGGCGAACTCGGCATCCTGCCCATGCACACCCCGCTCATCACCAGCCTTGCCCCTGGGCTGCTCCGCATCCAGAAGGAAGGGAAGTGGACCACTTTCGTGGTCGCGGGCGGGTTCATGGAAGTCCGCGACAACCGGGTGGTCGTCCTGGCCAACGCGGCCGAGCGTCCCGAGGAGATTGACGTCGAGCGGGCCAAGCGGGCCAAGGAACGGGCCGAGAAGCGCCTGGCCGCCAAGGACCCCGAAATCGACGTCGTCCGGGCCAAGGTGGCGCTCCAGCGCGCGATGGTCAGGATCGATGCGGCCGGCCTGAAACACTAACGCATCCGAAAAGACGTGCCTGGCCGGCATACAGCGTGACACTCTAGGACCGAGGTATATCCTACCTCGGTCTTTCTTGTTCCCTCCGTATAAATTGGGGCGAAAAGGCATATCCTTTGGATACAGAGCCAGTTATTGGCATAAATGGCAGCTGTTTAGCCTGATCATCCCATAACGGAGGGACCAAGAGGTGAAAAGACTGTTCTGGGGCCTGGTGCTCCTGGCCGCGGTCGCCGCGGTCGCCTTTCCGGACGCCGCCCGCGACTACGCCGAGCGGGCGCTGGACACCGGGGAGCGTGAAGTCCGGACCGACGTCCGGCTGTACCGCCACGAAACGGGGGAGATTATCAACCTCTCCCTGGAGGATTACGTCATCGGCGTGGTAGCCGCCGAGATGCCGGCCGATTTCCACCCCGAGGCACTGAAGGCCCAGGCGGTGACCGCCCGGACCTACATTTTGAAACGGCTGCTGGCCGGCGGCGTGGCCAACACCCCGCACCCCGGGGCGGACGTCAGCGACGACCCGCGCCAGGGCCAGGGTTGGCTGGCCCGCGAGGAGCTGCGGGAACGCTGGGGCACCTGGGATTACTACCGTAACTATTACAAGATCAAGCGCGCGGTCGACGCCACCGAGGGGCTCATCCTGACCTTCGAAGGCCAGTTGATTGACCCGTTGTACCACTCGGCCTGCGGCGGGGCGACCGAGAACTCGGAAGACGTCTGGAAGTTCCGGGTGCCGTACCTGCGCAGCGTCACCTGCCCGTACTGTGAGGATCCTTACCCGGGTGAACGGAACAGCCTGGCCCTGGAGGACCTGGACCAGGCGCTGGGCACCTCGCTGGCCGTCGTGGCCGTCGGCGGCGGGCCGAACCCGGTACCGGCGGTGGAAGTCCTGGAATACACCTCCACCGGTCGGCCCAAGCTCCTGTCCTTCGGCGGGCGGGAACTGACCGCCACCGCGGTCCGTGACTTGTTGGGTCTCCGTTCGACCAACTTCAGCTGCGCGCTGGAAGACGGCCGGATCACCTTTGAGACCAGCGGCAACGGGCACGGCGTGGGCATGTGCCAGTACGGCGCCCGCGGCCTGGCCGAAGCCGGCTACAGCTACGAGGACATTCTGGAGCATTACTACACCGGCGTCAAAATCGAGGAGTTATAAGGAGGCCGCTGATAAACTTCGCCTGACTGCGTCATGCGCCGCCGTCCGGGTGCTCACGTACCAACCAGTACGCTCCGCCCCGTTCGGCAACGCCTTCCTTGTCATGCTCGTTTCTAAGCGGCCTCTTATCACTCGCGGGAAACGGGGACAGGTTACTTTCAGTATCCGCATAGGGGACCGGCTCCGTTTTTGAGGCGCCAACCTCACAATTACCGGCCCAACCACCTCCTCAAAAACGGAGCCTGTCCCCCTTTCCCCCCTTAGGGGCCATTTTCTTTTTATGGTCAAGCATTTCTAGGTTTCCCGCGCATATAAATCAGCTAACGAGCCTGACCGGGAGGTAAGGTGATGCAGGACTACATTCAGAAGCGGGTGCTGGAGGTCTGCGCCTACATTCTGGAGACCAAGTCGACGGTGCGCCAGGCAGCCACCGTCTTCAAGGTTAGCAAGAGCACGGTGCACAAGGACCTGACCGAAAGGCTGCCCACCCTGAACAAGAAGATGGCCAACAAAGTCCGCGCCGTGCTTGAATTGAACAAGTCCGAAAGACACCTGCGGGGCGGGGAAGCAACCCGGAAGAAATACAAAGAAATAGGGTAACTTTTTAGCAAAACAAGAGGGTTTTAGCCAGAAAATGTAGAACTTACAAGGGACGAGTCCGAAGACTCCTTACCTCCGGCAGCTGCCGCCTTTCCACTTGCGGGAGTACCATGCGCGGTATATTCACGTTTTCTTTTTCGACACTGGATGGGACAGGCACGCAGTTGGGCATCAGTAATAACGGGAGGCAAAACAGAGTGTTTAACTTCGCGCCCGACATCGGCATTGATCTTGGTACGGCCTCCGTGCTGGTTTTTGTCAGGGGAAAGGGCATTGTCCTCCGTGAACCCTCGGTGGTGGCGATCAACAGGGACACCGGCGAGATCATCGCCGTGGGCACCGAGGCGCGGCGGATGCTGGGCCGCACCCCGGGCAATATCGTGGCCATCCGCCCCATGAAGGAAGGCGTCATTGCCGATTTTGACGTCACCGAAAGAATGCTTCGCTACTTCATCCATAAAGCGGGCTGCCGCCGTTTCTTTTTCAGGCCTCAGATCATGGTCTGCATCCCCGCCGAAGTCACCG